>JBQGBZ010000035.1:0-1353 GCA_052038215.1 Nitrososphaera sp. | reverse complement strand
CCATTCATGATAGACATATCTACTCTGGTAATGAACATTGGAGGCTCAGAGTGGATCATAATCGTATTGTTAGGCCTCCTCCTACTGTTTGGCACAAAGAAACTGCCCCAGATCTCACGCTCAATCGGCAAGGCCATGGGTGAATACGAGAAGGCAAGGGAGCTATTCCGTCGTGAGATGGAAGAGGCTGCAGAGAAGACAAGAGCGAGTACCAAGTTTCCCAATATAGTCGGTCCTGTTGCAACCGAGAGAAACAAACTTGAGTCTATCGCCATCTCGCTAGGAATAGAGGATTATGATAAACTTTCAGATGAGGAACTTCGTAACCTTATATCAAAGAGAATGACAAATTAACATACTGCAGGATGCAGGCTACAATTTACACACAAGACTTATAACATGAACTTTTCCAGAACAATGCATGCTAGAGACTGCAAACGGCTCATCAGCAGCCATTAACCCATTTGAAGTTGCTCTAAAACAGCTTGACGAGGCAGCCGAGCTTATAAAGCTAGACAAGGGTCTACAGCAAGTTTTATCCAGTCCAAAGCGGGTTCTTACAGTATCACTACCCGTCAAATTGGATAACGGGGATCTTAAAGTTTTCACAGGATTCCGCTCACAGCATAACGATGCTCGCGGCCCATATAAAGGAGGTATACGATATCATCCGCAAGTTACCATTGAAGAGGTTAAAGCCCTTTCGATGTGGATGACTTGGAAGTGTGCAGTTGCAGACATTCCTTATGGCGGGGGTAAAGGAGGTATCATATGCAACCCAAAGGAAATGTCAGAAGGTGAGCTAGAACGCATGACACGGCGCTATGCTTATGCTATTGCGGACATTATCGGTCCCCATACAGACATTCCCGCTCCAGATGTATATACGGGGGGTAAGGAAATGGCCTGGATAATGGACACATATTCTGCATTAAAAGGCAATTATGTTCAACCAGAACTTATCACAGGCAAGCCGATAGCAATTGGTGGCTCCCTTGGTAGGAACGAGGCCACTGGCAGGGGCCTCGCGTTCACTGTGAGGGAAGCTTCAAAGAAGCTAAAGTTGGATGTTAAAAACGCCACCATGGCCGTGGAAGGCTTTGGAAACGCAGGCCAGTTTGCTTCGCAACTTGTGGAAGAGCAAGGTGCCAAATTGATCGCTGCATCTGACTCGAGAGGCGGCATTTACAACAAGAACGGCATCAGCGTTGCTGAGCTGAGAAAACACAAGGAGAAGACAGGTTCAATTGTAGAATTTCCTGGCACAAATTCAATAAGTAACGAGGAGCTCCTCGAAACAGAGTGTACAATCTTGATACCGGCCGCGCTCGAAAATCAGATTACAGCCAATAA
>JBQGBZ010000034.1:0-2809 GCA_052038215.1 Nitrososphaera sp. | reverse complement strand
CCATATGAGTTCGATATAGATACAGCGGACTTTAGTGACGGGAACCACGTTCTTAAAGCAGTAGCCACAGCCACTACCTCTGCTGGAGGAGGCACCGTGACAAAAACAATCCCAGTAGTGTTTAATAACTAAGGGGAAGAGGGGGGAGGAAGAAGAAACAAGCAACAACCGCAACAGGAGAAGAGAAAGAAGATACGGCCACTACACCCTCGTCCTCATTAGCCAATAACAATAACGATAATGACAATGATAAAAGCAGAAGGGGAGAAAGAATAGGAGGAGAAGAAGAAGAAGACTGAGAAGTGGGAAACTTGATTAAGTTTCCTGCTCCATAATTGAGTAGAATAGACACCGTATCCTTCGGGTTCCTACATAGAGACTTATCGAGGGTTTTGTTGGAGCCTACAGCTCATTTTTTCCTATGTAATTAAAATCATTGGCACAGTCTGGCTGACAGTAAAGAAGGTCTGGAACTGGATGTGGCTGATACACTGGTCAGAAGGAGAAGCAGTCCTGAAAAACATTGCACTACCAATTGCAGAGTCAAATACATCAGCTTATGAGATTATTGCCATAAGTTGCTGAATAAGGATATCTTTCCAGCAAACTTCATTGAAGATCCAGCTGCTTCTGCAAAGCCGTCAGTAATCATTGACACTCTGAAGTGAGGTGCTTGCAACCTGACATCAGTCCAGATGATTTGGGTGCTGTACCTGTACCTCACTTATAATGGATGAAAGCTCGTAGACTTACGATGGATGGCCTGGATACTTTTATCCAACATACATAGACTGTAAGGAAATCTTGAAGTAATATAGCCAAGTTTTTATTATGTTGAGATTGATTCCTCCTCCTTCTAAAGACCCAAACCTCTTTTTAACAAAATGATGTGCTTCATTGACTCCAAACGGCTTTATGTTTACAGCCAAGTTTCCACGGACAGTTACTTACGAGGAGGCTTCCTGAACTGAATAGTAAAGAACTTCAATATGTTCATGGATGTCATGCCCCCAGTTCCTAGAAACCCACCGGCGATCTTGCTGCAACTGTCACCATCAATGTTTGCAAAGGAGGGCGTGAAGAAATTGCGCATTGATTCACAAGCTCATTCTTGACTTTAGGCACGAGATAGATGTAAGGAAATCCTCATGGTCTGACATGTACGGCTATAGGCTTTTGTCCGATAACAACATCTGTCTGGGATGGAAGCAATTAGACTCAATCCAGACTCCTTCAGAATTGAATTCAGACTTTCTTTATCTACTCGTCATAAGTCATAGGAGCATCAACGAAAAACTTTGGCATAGTGCAAAAAGTTAGGCTGTCAGATCTGAAAAAGTAATCAAAGGAAGTCAATAGACGCGTGGAGGAGGATTGCAAGTTTACAATCGTGGCGACTAACAACCACTGTACGGGCTTTGGTCCTGTAACTGCAAACTCTTTTAGAAGGACGATGGCCTTGAAGAAGCTTAGTCTATGAGGTAGTGAAGCAGAAGAGGGTGCAGTGCCGGTTTGGGATGTACAAGAGGGCTTGTGCTAGCAGGCTTTAACTTGCAATCCCTACAAATATTATCCTATAGCGGATACACAGTTCTATTTTTGGCTTCTTAATGAAAATATTCTTCTCTTCTATATTACTCCTGACAGATTGTTGTGAACTTTTATGCTCAATGTATAAAGATTCATGTTTGAATCGCTCTATTGCAGTGAAATTGAACGAGTTTTATTCACCCTCAAAGATGATGCTACTACTGTTTCATGCGGCTACTGAAATAGCAAAACTGCAAGGTAGTATTGGCAATACTCATCTTCTTTTTTGGTTTTCTTTGCAGAAAATGAGAATGAGGATGGCGGTAGTTCTTGTCATAGGCACTATGGCTGTGGGGCTTCTTCCATTATCGCCCATTTTAAATCAATCAGCCGAAGCCACTATCACAACAGCAGTACAGAAGTGTTTTGGCTGGACCCCAACCATAGTTGGCACTGACAATGATGATGTTATACAAGGTACGGAAGGAGATGATATCATCGTTGGATTAGGCGGAAACGATCAGATTTATGGCAAAGAAGGCAATGACAGCATATGTGGTGGTGATGGTAATGACGACCTCATCGATGGTGGTGATGGTAATGACTACATTGATGGCGGAGTCGGTGATGATGGTGTTGGTGATAGCGGAATCTATGGAGGCGAAGGTAATGACGAAATCTATGGAGGCGAAGGTAATGACATAATCTCGAGTGGCGGAGCTGGTAATGACCGCATCTATGGAGAGAAAGGTAATGACTTCATAGATGGCTTCGAAGGTAATGACCTTGTCAACGGAGGCGAAGGCAATGACGGGATCTATGGTTGGAAAGGTGATGACCGTCTCTACGGAAACGAGGGTCATGACACAGTCTGGGGCCAGGAGGATGATGACGTGGTCTACGGCGGTCTTGGTGATGACGAACTCCGAGGTGATACTGATGAAGGCGATTGTGAGAACGATGATGGTGAGCCCGCACCCTGCTTGGGGGGTAATGACATTATCTATGGCGCCTCTGGCAATGACTTACTCGATGGTGGACCAGAGAATGACTTAGTTGAAGGCGGAGCAAACTTCGATACATGCATTGATGCAGAGGACAGCACAAACTGTGAAGCTTGAGCGAGAGAGAAAAAACAGTAGGTGAACCCATTATAAAAATGGGGTCGGTGGGATTCGAACCCACGACCTCCAGCGCCCCAGGCTGACATCCTGCCAAGCTAGACGACGACCCCTCGCTTTCCTTGGTTGCAATAACCTCTTATATACTGTAAAATTCG
>JBQGBZ010000033.1:0-5622 GCA_052038215.1 Nitrososphaera sp. | reverse complement strand
CAATGAAATATCACATGTAAAAAAACGATATATCTCATCGAATGCAATATGAGAATGAAATGGATTCATTTTTGACATATATGCCATTCATTTCTGTTGCAATAGTTGCAGGGCTCTTTATCATGGCGCTGCTGAATTTTTCAACTTTAAGGAAAAGTATGCAGAGACAAAGCGAGCAGCAGATAAAGAATTTGAAGACGCAAACTGAACAGCAGATCTATTCTAGAATAATGGATGCTAGGCTTAAACTTGAAAGTACGGAAACGTTTAGAGTGTTGCTTGGACCTGAACAAAATCTCTCTTATCAGATTGGTAATAGAAAAATCATGGAAATTGACAATTGGATAATATTCCTGGTTGATGTTAAACATCGAAAATTAGACTTATCAAAGATCGCAGAAGCTTAGCGAAAAGTAGCGAAGGGCCTGCATAGTTTGCTAATACTTACAGATGTTACAATAATTAGTAGGGATATATATCGTCGTCAGGCCATAATAAAGCTGAGAGAGGATATATTTTTCATTGGCTAAAATTAGAGTCTACAAGAGAAACTCACGTTTTGTGGAATTACCAAGTTTAGTAGAAGAGCTTAGCGATATTGGATTGCCTGATACTTTGAAGAAATACTACAACAAACCGTTTGAGCATGAAGCAAAGAGCATAGTTGCAGGACCTAGCTTCATGCAATTCCTAAACAAGTTATTTAGAATCCAAATAGCGGCTGGAGACATACTGCAATTTGAATCTGGGAATCACGACAAATACTTTATGTTCTCACTATCGGGAACATGGGATGAGATAATCAAATTGCAATAATGCAAATTTATCACTTCAACAGGAAAAGTTGTGGCTATGAATCGAAACTGCCACTTGGTAGCTAGGACCTTGACCAAACTGTCACAGACGTTAACTCAGATTATTATAAATATCATCTTCTCATGTGTAGAGTCACTGCTGTATATCATTTGAAAGATGTTTGTCTACATTGTCTTATTCCGACTATAATAAAATCAAGCTCCTTGATAATGAGAAGAGAATTATCTAAATAGAAAGATAGTAAAAGCCAAATGCAGATAAGCCACTTTTAATAGCTGACTACTCAACAATAGCAGATCATCAAGATCGCTGTATTTCTCGTTTAGTGAAGCCATCTTTTTCTCAGCACTGTTACTCCACATCATATACAGCCGTTTCGGCATGTCGGGTAAGGAGTCGCATCCTTCCTGTTTTATACGGACTACATGAATGCTTCACAATGAATAGCTTTTCATTCAGAAGCAGAGATTTTATGTTTCCATGATCCTAGTAAAATATACTCTAGGCCCACAATCCTCATAAAAGAATCTGTATAATTCACGTTCTGCTGTAGATGGGTCTTCAGATATTTCCATTTAACCTACTCTGCTCGTAGCACAGAAAGAAAATTAGATCCCAGATGCCTGAAATGCTGTCTTAAAAGCTTTCTGCACACCATATACCTGAAGTTTATGTGACCCCTTCACTGTCCTTGTCTATAGGCGTGTGATAGCTGCTGGAGTGGGCTGTGCTTAAACGCTTGAAAAATCTCCGTAACTCATTTTTAAAAAAATTGAATACATTTTCTGGAGCACCTGTCTTCCCTACAAAGCGTTATTTTATCATCCAGACAGTCAGAGACACTCCTACCCCGGAATCCGGTAAAATTCTCCCGCGTGTAGCCCAATTCGGCCTTGGATTTTTCTTCTAAGCCTGTGGTGTCAGCTAATGCGACGAAGAGAGGAGGAGGAGGACGAAGAAGAAGAAGCCGTAATAGCGTCATCTCCAGCAAGGTTCGGAGAATCAGCTAATATGTTACCCAACTTCTTCTTCTTGATCTTATTCAAAGCAGTTTCGAAGTGTATCATTGAGATCCTTAGTTTACTGCCACTTTTTTGTCTGACGTGCTCCTTTATTGCACTCATGGCAGCTGCATTTACTAGTGCTGCAATGTCTGCGCCAGTCATGCCTTCTGTCATTTCTACCAGCTTGTCAAGGTTTACATCCGATTCCAGAGGCTTTTTCCTTGTGTGTATCTGGAATATATGCTTCCTTGCCTCCTTGTCAGGTGCCGGCACTTCAAGTATCCTATCAAACCTTCCAGGACGCAGGAGTGCTTCGTCAATGATGTCAGGCCTATTTGTTGCGCCAATAACTACAACGCCCTTTAGGTCTTCTAAGCCATCTAGCTCTGTCAGCACTTGACTTATGACGCGCTCTGTAACATGTCCATCGCCTTCAGAACCTCCCCTCCTCGGTGCTATGGCATCGAGCTCGTCAAAGAATATAACACAGGGAGCTGCCTGGCGGGCTTTTCTGAAGACTTCCCTAACACCCTTCTCCGATTCGCCAACCCATTTGCTTATCAGCTCAGGTCCTTTGATGCTGATGAAGTTAGCTTCAGATGTTGCCGCAACAGCTTTTGCTATCATGGTCTTGCCTGTTCCAGGAGGACCATAGAGGAGAATCCCCTTTGGTGGTTCTACGTTTGCTTCAGCAAATAGATTTGCATGTTTGAGAGGCCACTCTATTGCCTCTGCCAATTCTTCCTTCACCTGTTGCAGCCCACCAATATCCTCCCATTCCACATTTGGCCTTTGTACCAGCACTTCCCGCATAGCAGAAGGCTGTACATCCCTTAATGCTTCGTCAAAGTCTTGCTTTGTGATTTTGATTTTATTTAGTATCTCCGCTGGGATCTTGGGCTGTTCTAAGTTAATTTCTGGCAGTATCCTTCTTAGTGAGCGCATAGCTGCTTCTTTGCTCAAAGCTTCAAGGTCAGCACCTACAAATCCATGCGTCACCTTTGCAATCGACTCGAGGTTGACATCCTCAGTAAGTGGCATGCCGCGGCTGTGAATCAACAGGATGTCCAATCGACCCTGTTCATCCGGTATTCCTATATCTATCTCCCTATCAAACCTGCCAGGACGCCTAAGTGCAGGGTCAATTGCGTTTGGCCTATTCGTTGCACCTATAACTACAAGTTTGCCCCTTGACTGTATGCCATCCATCAATGTAAGAAGTTGCGAAACAACACGCTTTTCTACATCTCCTGAAACCTCTTCTCTTTTCGGAGCAATGGAGTCGATCTCATCAATGAAGACAATTGAAGATGCATTTTCTTCAGCTTCTTTGAAGACTTCCCTTAGGCGTTCTTCACTTTCCCCATAGAATTTGCTCATAATTTCTGGCCCGCTGATAGAGTAAAAGTTGGCGTTTGTTTCGTTGGCGACAGCCTTTGCAAGTAACGTTTTCCCTGTCCCGGGTGGACCATGAAGCAATACACCTTTTGGAGCCTCAATGCCAATGCGGTCAAATATTTCCGGATGTCTTAGGGGGAGTTCAATCATTTCCCTAACTTTCTGCACTTCATTCTTCAGTCCGCCAATGTCCTCATAGGACACCCTAGGAACCCCTCTTGCTGCCGCCTTTGGAATGGAGCCGATAACGAATTCGGTATTGCTGTCAATCAATGATGCTGCATCAGTAGGTGAAGTGCTTGTAACAGCAAAGCCTATTCTTCTGCCCATTATATTTAGGGGAATCATATCTCCCCGGGTAACAACGCGTCCCTCAAGCAATTCAGGAAGATAGTCTTCAAGTCCCACAATGTTTAGCTCCTCAGTAGGGGCCAAAATTACTTGCTCAGCCTTTTTCACATTGACTTTACGCACACTAACAGTGTCATCGATTCCGACGCCAATATTATTGCGAGTGTAACCATCAATTCTAATCAGTTTTTTACCCTGGTCGTCACGCTGACTTGACCACAGCAGCACATAGCTTTTCTTTTTGCCTGATATTTCCAAGACATCTCCTGTCGATAGATCCATCTCCTCCATTACTTTTGGATCTACCAATGCCATTCCCCTACCCACAAATTTTGGGTTAGTCTCGGCTACTTTTAGTGATACCTTATTATTGTCATTGTTATTGAAATTTTTCATTTCTATTTTTTCACCTCTCAATAAAAATGGAGTGAATCTTGACTGATTTTACTCCACTTTGACTTCTCTTGCTTTTGGCTTTGGAGGTGCCTTCAGCTTGATCTTCAGTTCCAGAATGCCGTTTGCATAGGTAGCTTTTGCAGAAGTGTCGTCTAGTGTGACATTTATTGGAATGTCTGTATGGTACTTCTTCTCTCCCTTCTCTGCATGTATAGTGACATATTCTTCTCCAACATTGACCTTGATATCTTGCTTTGTGACGCCCGGCATCTCTGCAGTGATAGTCAGCGTATTCTCTTTCTCGTCTACCGCCGTGTCAACCAGAGGTTCTCTAACACCACTTTGCTCCACCAATCCTCTTGACGATGGTTTAACATTGCCAAATTCCCTTACATGAGGCTCGCCATCTGGACCTACGGTTATCTGGTATCCGTAGTAGTAGGGACCTTGGACGACCATGTCAGAGGGGCTGGTTTCTCTGATAGTTCTGAACATTCTGTTCAGCATCTCTTCTGCTTCTGCAAACTCTCTGTCGATGCTCTCAAACATCCTCCTTCCAAAACCTATATCCCAATCTCTCGACATTTGTTATTCACCCGCCCTATGTAATAGGTATTACATTATATAATTTTTTCGTTAAATAGCAATGCTTTTATTACTTAGTCGTTTGATTATTACATGTTAGGAAAATGTACTCTGAGGCAGTATCAGTTCCAGAGGCTATACGGAAAATCCTTGCAAATGACCATGTTTATATGCAAGCGTTGGCGCTAGGAATCGCTAACTATACGGCGCTAGCGGAGAGAATCAAACCTGACATTGAAAGATTGACTGGTTCCAAAGTAAACTTGAATACAATTGTAGTTGCTATCAAAAGATTTGCAGATGCACTGGAAAAGAAGAGCCTGCAGCAGCAGAATAGCACTACACATTTGACTGCAGCGAAAGCAAAGATGTCATTGATAGGGTCTATTATAGACATCGACTTTCAAAAAGAAAATAATGACAATGACAATGACGCCTTGGCCAGTGTTCTAGATGAATTCTTTGAGCAAGAGAGCAGATATAACCTGTTTCAAACTGATAGTCACTTTTCGCTGCTTACAGAGGATGCAGATGACATCAGGAGAATGGTTGCTGATACAATACAAAAATTCGATGGCAAGATAAGAGAAGGTCTTTCCAAGATAACTGTGTCCCTGACCCCTGATAATCAAAGTCCGTATCATATATTGTCACTTGTTTCAAATATATTATACAATCATCAAATTCCAATTCATAGTGCTTTCTTTACTACAAATGAAATGGTATTGATATTGAGTGACAGAGAGGCAGCCAAGGCATATGACTTGATCAGAATGAAAATAGGTTAATAATTTTTTATACCCACTTACAAGCACTGTATTAGGAGCAAGTCTAAATTGCATATATACAGGTGAAGTATAGTTGCAAATCAAGCCAAAAATGATGGGAATCCTATCATATCTTTTATAAAACCTATTCACGCATCATATCGCATGGTGGAGAAAATTGCAGGGACTGAATAAGGGTATTGACAGCTCTCTGTTGGAGCACTTTGAGCGAGAGGTATGGAGCAAGATTCCCCATCTAGAAGAAAAATCAGGCGAATCGAAGGTTGTTAACCCAACACCTCTGA
>JBQGBZ010000032.1:0-1547 GCA_052038215.1 Nitrososphaera sp. | reverse complement strand
GCACAAACTCTACTGGGCAGTTAGCATTCCTTGACAACATGATAGCAATAGGTCAAGTTGAATACTCTCCTGAGGAAGGGATCAACCGTTTTGTAGAGTGGGAATGGAAAGGTGGAACGCTTCCATTTGAGAATTTGTTACCTCAACCATAGCTTTAAGGTTTGAGCTAATGTAAAAAAGAGTCATGCATATATGCACATAAGGTCATGTGGCGAGAATTTTTTGATCAATCTGCGACTTGTTCCCGTACTTGTGCAACAGAAAAAGGGGACTGGGTGGGAGGATTTGAAGCCATGACCGCAGCAATGCCATGAAGCTTGTTGAGCCTTCCTCTCGGTCTAGAATAAAGTGAAAGGAAGATAGAGCCTTCAAGCTTTGGTATCCCTCACCTACAAGCAGTCGAAATGTTCTTGACGAGGGGTGTGAGTGCTTAAGGCTTATGCTAGTACGTCACGTTATTGGAAGAATGAATGTTTGACATGCCGCCAGCCCATCAAAATATCCAAGATAGACAACCCTGCACCTGTAGTAAGTGTTAACCAACTGACTACTACTAACTATCTGAGATTAAGCAAACAACATGCTTATAAGAAGACTTACAGCTATTACAATTAAAGAAGAGTATAGGAAAAGAGAGAAAGAAAAGATGATGCAGGCCACACTTAGTGACTCAAACTATTCCGATGCTAAGTCACTGTTAGTATGGGGCGATGAGCGAGCCGCTGAATTTGCAGCAGCTGAGAAGAAGCAGAAGAAAAAAGAAGGGAAGTTAATCTACTCTTACGCTAATTATCATCCTTTCGCAGTGCTCATCTGTCCACACACCTACCCCTTCCAGGGTACCTTGCCATTTTGCATCTATCTTGTCGGCACATGATTTTGTAAGGGCGTTAAAGTATGCCTCGGTCATTGCGCTGCTCCCATTTACTCCTTGAGTGGCCTCTGTGAAATTGACTTCATTTAAGGCGGCCATGGCGTTTTCACGCAGGTCGGCTACGTACTCTTGCTGTACTAAGATGTCTTGCATTGTCCCTGTCTGGCCGTGTCCCCCCACGAAAACGTCAAAGTCCAAAGCCAGCGCCTGGTCAATCGATCCGATAAAGGCGGGCACGTCCGGAGTAACGGAAAGGTGTTTCCACGGGACACCGCCAGGCGCAACATGGTCTACTGCCATCAGAACCTTTTGTTCAGGGAGATAAACAAACGTGTTACCCTGTTGGTGGTATGGCCCGGGGTACAGGAGCTGGAGAACTTGGTCGCCTAGCTGTAAGTTCATTTCCCCAGTGAAATTCATGTCCGGCACCGGCCTATCAGGGTCGTTTCTTTCATTCAGAATTCTAGAGGTTTCGTTATGGGCGATTATTGTGACGTTTTCAAATAGGTTGGCAGCGCCTATATGGTCTTTGTGAGCATGACTGTATATCAGGTGAGTGATAGGCCTATCAGTAACCTCTGACACTGCTGCAAATATCTTGTCACCTATCGCCGGCGGCGCGTCGACCACAACGAGTCCCTCCTGGGTCACCAAGAACATAGAGTTGTAGCCC
>JBQGBZ010000031.1:0-1088 GCA_052038215.1 Nitrososphaera sp. | reverse complement strand
CAGGTTCACGACAGCCCTTGACGCTAACATTAGGTTCTTATTTCACTATGTTCACAAGTCTTTCTGCTATGCCGTATATCGGCGTGTCCCCAAAGTGGCTATTTGTCATGTTTGGATCTACAGATATACTTATTACATCGCCGTGCACTATTTGGGTTACCGGCACGTCGTGAACTGGACCATCTTTCATGGTTACAGTTGCCGTTCCATTGATTGTGACTGTACCATTATCTGACCATGGCGTGTTCATACTATCAAAAGTATCATCTATAAGAGTAAAGTTGTAGATCTTGTGTTGATGCATGGCTGATCCATTCTTCATTACCATGTCAAAAACTGCATTGAACTCTGCAGATTGAGAAGTATCGTTAGTGGCAGCTCTGTCTTCGGTCGTACTGGGGACAAAACCATTCCAATGGCCTGAAACTAACCAGGTTGGATTTCCGCTCTCATCATTTTGTATACTGGCTATTGTACCAGACGCGTAATGTCCTGGTTTCCAAATACCTTTCATCATGCCAAAGTCATGATGATTTCCTTTTCCTTCCTTTGGATAGGCATTTACAAGCCCTCCGTCTGAAGCAGATAGAATGAGTATTAATGAAGCTAAAGCCAGCACTGCTACTATCACAATTCCTAATCCTTTAGAATTGCTCTGACTTGTCATTAGAGGATGTTATTATTACAAGATATTATATTTGTTATTCAGTTCCAATCATATCCATGGCCCTTATCGCATGCCTACGCATTAACATCACAAGTATAGTAGAGGCAACGGACAGGGCCAGTCCTACTATGAACACAATATTGAAAGCAATAGGACTTGGGTACTTGACGGTTGTACCATTCACCTCAATTGATACCAAAATAGAAGACAGGATTACCGCTGTTATCACAGGACCTATTGCTCCTCCAATTATTCTCATATCACTAGTAGATGCAGAGGATATACCAGTAAGCTCTCTTGGAGTTAACCAACCAACAATGATGTTGATCAAGGTGATAGGTATGAGTGCGGCACCTATTCCAAATAGGAAGAGTGACCCAGTAACAGCTGACTGCGTCGCATGGAAGAAGGTAACAAGTAT
>JBQGBZ010000030.1:0-1128 GCA_052038215.1 Nitrososphaera sp. | reverse complement strand
ACTCCGGATCATAACTGTGCCTCATCAGACACCACTTTCCGCTGGTGTAGCGTTTGCAGACACTGCCAAGCGATCCTTTGAGCCGCTGGAAAAAATATTGGACAATGAGAATATCCCAAGCCATTACCTTGTGAGGGTTTCCCATGATGCGACCGAAGCGATCCTTGCAACCATAGAAGAGCAAAGGATCGACCTTCTTGTCACAGATTTTGAAACGCTTCGCCACGACAGAAAACTTTTGACTCTCATGACTTGCAAGGTGCTGGCAATAAAGGCAGAGAATGACACACTTGAGCTAGAGCCAAAACCGAGGCATATCAACGTAGAAGAAGAAGAGAAGATGCGAGAGCACCACGCCATTGCAGAGGTAGAGAAGAGAAACATGGTCGTAATATATGATGGAAGCGGTCACTCGGATGTGCTTCTGAGAGCCACCAGCTGGCTAGAGCATTCTGGTATGTTTAGAGTGATACTTATCTCACTTGTCAGACGCGGGAACGACAGTGGCAATGCTACCAATCTGGAAAGCGGCAGCGTCTCGATGCATCAAGAGTATTTGAGCCAGCTGGGTGTCAACCTAAAGGAGATCGCACTTCCAGAAGGAAGCCCAAGGGCTGCTGATGCTATCCTTGCAACTGTCAGTATTTTCCAACCAGACATTGTCATAATGGGCACCACAGTTGGTAATCATTCGGTATTTCAGAACCCTGACTTCTTGACTCTGTTAGATCAGTTTAACTGCCCCGTGGTAGTAGCAAGAGATTTCACTATACCCGGTGTGCAGAGAGCCAAGTCTGCTATCATGAGATTGCTACTAAAATAAATGCAGTTATTTGAAAGTACCGATAGTTTTTTGGGCTCTGTTAACTTAAGGCAAATTCTATAGCTAAGCGTGTCCTAGCTTTTCATTGCCACATGAATAGAAGAACCAGAACACCTCCAGCTATAGTTAGGTATGGTCTGTACCTTTATTCTAGTTCTAGGAGCTTCAGGCTAGCAGCCGAATGCCTGTCATCTGTTACAAAGAGGAGCCATGTAGCAATCTGGAGTGGGTACAGAGAAATATTCTGGCATTGCTGCTGATAACAATAGATTCAGGACAGACAAACGACTGGTTAAAGAAATATT
>JBQGBZ010000029.1:0-1510 GCA_052038215.1 Nitrososphaera sp. | reverse complement strand
ACTCCTTCTTTGATGCGGGTTCGGTGGGATGCAGCTGAAAATTGAGATGAATCTCAAGGTAGAAAAAGATTCAGCTATACTCTCTTATTTTTAAAGCCTGCCTTTCATATCGACGTCATTTGGTGCAAACAAAATTCCAATTCATTTCAATTTCTTCCTACTATACAGATTACTTCGTTATCTGAGTTCACTCTGCCATGAGAATCAGCATACTGCGAAACGGCTTCGGTAATTGAGTTCCATGCCTGCTTCTTCACCTCGTCAGTGTGATTCGCTAACATAATATGAATAGACACTGCGATCTGCTGGTAGAACCTTGTGTAACTCTGAGGCGAATCAAAGCCAAATGTTATTTGCAATATGTCGGTTCTAATGTCTTTGAATCCTGCTTGGCTAAAGGATTGTTTCAGAGCCTCTATATCTGCTAAGGCGAAAGGACCCGGCGTTCCAGGGGGTGGAACAGGAGCATTTATCTGCTTTCTTACTGTGGCGAGAGCCAAATCAAGCCATGGAACTTTGGAAGGAGCAGACCATACAGCTGCAGAAAGCATGCCGTTTGTGATTAACATCTGTCTAATCTTAACTAAGGCTGCGGGAAGGTTTGAAAGGAACATTAGACCCCACCTAGAAAGAATCGCATTAAATGTTGCGGTTGGCTCTGGCAAATCTAGTTTCTCTGTGTCGCTTTCCCTAAAATCCATTATGCTGTCCAAACCAAGTGACTTGGCTCTTGTCTTTGCAATTGCCAGCATTTGAGGAGAAATGTCTGTAGCAACAACCTTGCCATTTGGCTTAACTCTCCTTGCTGCAGTAACCGCTGGCTCTCCTATCCCTGTAGCTACATCCAAAACCCTGTCGCCAGGCTTGATTTCAGCTAATTCTACAATCTTATCGCTGACTTTTTGCGCCCCACGCTCAAAGGTCAGCCACCAAACCTGCCAGCCTGCAGCAGCATTATCCCACATTTGGCGTTGTTGAGCCTTGAATTCATCATCAGAGTTAGAGGCTTGTCCAATGTTGCTCATGCCCATACATATCTCTCTACTCACTTTGCAGAGATGTGCCCAGTTCTTTAACTTTTGCAAAATCTTCTTTGACAGACGACAAAAGATTTCTCAGGATGCTGTCTACCATCACTTTGGTCATTATGGCTGTAGATTTCTGTTTTAAGCAGCATAAACTGTATTGTGTCTTTCTGGGAACGATACAAGACAGAAAGATGCTAAGCGGTGCAAAAGCAATTCCAATATAATGGTGATGCAATAGGAGCGACATTTGCATTCAATCTGCCCATTGCAGTATGATAGTGAGAGATGTATAAGCGGCAAACTCATGCTAGGGGGTATAAGAATCCATGTAATTAGCGGGTTCGGTGGAATCCAAGACAGATTTGACTCTATTTTGCCACCCGATTTGATTGTAAGTACATAGCATATGTTTCTGAGACAAAGATCTTTGTAAATCGTGATATACAGAAGTGCGGGCCATTCGTCTATCTCTTTCAAATTCT
>JBQGBZ010000028.1:0-11848 GCA_052038215.1 Nitrososphaera sp. | reverse complement strand
AATACTCGTAGTTATCGGTGTATTAACGGGCTCAGCTATAGGAATGTTGCTTTCTGTACCTAGTGTATTGAGATCAAATACTGCGAACCTTGCTGGACATACTAATAATGGCACCAATGATAGCAACGTCAGTAATCCAATAGGTTAAACTTTTTGAAACGAGAAGAACTCGTGAAGCGTAAATTGCCTATAAAATGTCTGTGTGTGTGTTCATCTTGGCTCCTTATCATCATTATTGTTTTAATAATGTGTAAGTTATAACTTTAAAATTTACGTTTATTGCAATATTATCATAATCTCTACTACATAGCTCCACCTGCAGTGGCAGATTGGTTACAGCTATTATTGAATTGTGTTTATCATTGTTCAGGAAGTACTTCTTGCGTCTTCAAGCAACTTTAAATTTACTTTATTAATTAGAGATTGCATACTTAATGGTTTTACTGTAAATTCATCAGCACCATAATCCATTATCCTTGTCTTATCTTCTGATAAACCCCTGTCCGCCAAAACAAAGACCTTCACATTCTTATTCATCCTTCTTACATTTAGGATAAGCATAGCGCTCCTATCTGATGCTATTTTTCCATCGACTGTGATTGCATCGATTGTATCACCTAGTTCTCCCAATTTATCAATGCATTCCTTGGCAGATAATGCTTGATGGGTTTCATAGCCGTCTAACTTGAAGAAATTACGAATAAAAGAATTAAGTTCGGGATCATTGTCACAAACTATTACATTGGGTGTCTTATTTTGCATTTACATGATCATTAGTATATTCCTACTATTATCTTCTGTGCTATCATAAGTTAGTTAGATGTTTCTATCGCTTAGGAAAAATAACCCTGAAAATGCCACATGCAAGGACGTTTATGGACAGCAGAACGCCGACAATTGACCAAAATTAAAGAACAACTTGGACAATCAATAATAAATACAACTTTTAATGTTTTGCATAGTTATGGCGAAGACAAAGAAAAAGAAGAAGACGACGACCGCAAGACCAAGAGTCAGTACAATTCCAAAAGGGTATCACTCTATTACTCCAGTTCTCGTAGTCAATGGAGCAGAACAAGCAATAGAGTTTTACAAAAAGGCTTTTGGGGCCAAAGAGCTCAACCGCGCATACATGCCTGGGGGTAACATAATAATGCATGCTGAGATTCAGATTGGAGACTCACGTATCATGCTAAATGACGAGTTTCCAGAAATGAACTGCAAAGCTCCCCCATCGGTAGGAGGAGCAAGCACTGCATTATACGTATATGTTAAAGATGTCGAAAAGATTTTCACACAGGCAGCGGACTCAGGTGCAAAAGTTACAATGCCACTAATGGATGCATTCTGGGGTGACCGAACCGGTCAATTGGTTGACCCTTTTGGACACATCTGGTCGTTTGCAACTCGTAACCGCAACCTCTCCCAAAAAGAGATGCAAAAGGCGCAACAAGAATGGTTTGCTGAGCTGGGAAAAGGCCAGTAGGCCTGAAACCACAATAGCACTCTCATTTGGCCAACAAAGAATCAGGTTTCTCTTTCACCACATCTCTGCCGGAATACAACGAATAACATCATCCCAATGGTAAAGAAGAGCGATCAAGCGACAGTGGAAGGGTCTAGACTGAATACTTACAGGTATATTCTGTTTGAGTATTATGCAATAAGTTGATAAATCAGCGTAGTTTTTAACTTTCATAGATTGTCTTGATTCTTTCTTCAAGATGATATATCCTCTGTCAGAATACATCGATATATGCAATGATCCCTTGCCTTTGTCATCATCAGTATTTAGTTGGTTTATCGCAACTTCCTGTGACAACTCTAAAACAGGAAATCTCCCTTCTTGCCTAGATTGCAACGTGTAGATCATGTTGTGCTATAGTATTATTTTTGCCATCTCAATGTTAAATGGATCTTTCTTATCTGATCATTATTCTCTGATAAATTCAATGCTCTGAAATATCTGCTGTACTGCTGATGGAGGATTACCTGAAGGTGTTGTTACTGCGGGACCTTCATAGGTGATAGAATTACCTGATAGGACCTGCCTTAGTCCTGGTACTGGATTCTCTGGGATAGTTGCCAGAATTGTATAACTCCTCAAATCAGGTAGTCCCAAGTTGGGCTGATATGTCATTTCTACAAGTTTGGCTGGTGCTGTTCTTATTGTGGTATCTGGATCTTCTGAGCTCGTGATATTAATTATGAGGTCTGTTCTATTTATAATATGGATATTAGTGTAATTACGCCCTTGCATTTCCTCTACAATAAATGCTAAGAAATCGCTGGGTGTAATGCTGATTGGGTTCTCATTGGGCTCGAATTCTGGTCTGTGTCCCAAGCGATCGTATGCAATTTCTACGGAACTTTCAGATTGTTCACAGCTATACAATCCTCCAATAATCGGCACTGCCTCTTGCTGCGGGCACATTATTGCCAGTGTCAAAAAACCTACCTCATTCGCAGTCAGATAGTTAGGAAGATGCAGATTGTCAATGTCCTGTACTACCCAGCCATTTGGGACCTGCACTCTAAATCCATCCACCGTATTTTCAAATGTCCCGTTCTTTATCACTACCGGTATGCTGGGAATTTCCTGAGCGTCAGATATTCCTATGCTGACAGCAAAAACAAGGACCGTGACAATTGCTGCTAGGACTATCATCTTTACTCCGATCAAGTAAAAGCGCGATGGTAATTGCTTTATTGTTTTCAGAATGATATACACATCCTAAAAGCAAGATAACTCGATGGATTAATATTCCATATTGGTTAAATTGATTGCTTTTGTTCGATCTATCACCTTTAAAGCATTAGCTACATCTAATTGCTATACCGTTATCCCGCTCTCGATTCTAAATAGATCAGCAGTTTTCATTACAATCCGTCTGTTGATCTGCAGGGTTCCTTGATCTTGCTTGAATGTGTCGCTCTATATTTAGAAATGCCAGAAGTATATGTGTTGTTATCTTCCGCAGCAACTATATGCTCTATGGTTGCAATGAAAGGCAGAAAGTCTTCAAAGAAAAAATCAAAGATTGCTTAAAGCCCTCGCTTGCATTTCCTGCCTGTGCTCGACGCTTTCAAGGCCTGTAACTTTTAGTGGTTTTGCTTATGAACTCCCTTTTTATATTGGGTCACTTCGCAACTAGAAGATCAGCAAGCAGTTTATCTATGCTTGTGATCGTTTTGCCCTCGTTGTCTGCAATTTGCTGCAGGGCCGGCGGATTCTCCATGTAATCAGGAATTCGTGCAGTTATCCTCTCTTGGTAGGTAGGAACATGTTCGTTTTGATAAAAAACCCCGATCGGGATCTTGTCCCCCCATTCATTTGACTTCTCAATCACTTGGGACATTTTCTGATTTATCTCCTCAGGGGTATGCACCTCGCCATCATACCCCATCTCTTCCAGCTTATACATCCTCGGTATAGCTTTGCCCTCTTTGGAATCAACGTTGTCAAGGCCTTGAAACCATTCCTTGGTATTGATGTCGTTATATGTTGGACATGGCTGTAACACGTCGATGAACGCAAGTCCATTATGAGCAACAGCTTTCTTGATCAACTCCTTGAGATGACGTACATCGTAGGAATAGCCTCGTGCAAGAAAAGTAAAGCCTGCAACAAGTGCAAGGGCTATTGGATTGACAGAATTGTTAACATTTGGTTGCGTCAGCGATTTTGTCTTCATGCCCAGCTTTAGTGTGGGCGCAGCTTGCCCCTTTGTCAATCCATAAACCGCATTGTTAAATACAATATAGACCATATCGACATTTCTGCGTCCTGCACTTACTAGGTGACCCGCGCCAATTCCAAGACCATCACCGTCTCCGCCAACAGCAATAACTTCAAGCTCAGGATTTGCAAGTTTGGCTCCCTGTGCAAATGGCAGCACCCTGCCATGTAGAGTATGGATGCCATAAGTCTTGATAAAATGCGGTGTTTTCCCAGAGCATCCTATGCCAGAAAATATCGTGGTTCTGTGTGGGGGGAGCTGTAGATCTGCCAGTGCCATCTGTATCGCATTCAATATTCCAAAGTCGCCACAGCCTGGGCACCAATCATTGTGAACGTCTGTTTTATAATCTGATAATTTAAGCGCCACTTCTCAATATTTGCCTCCTTGGAGCATCTCCGCGTATTATTCTCTTTACGCTATTATAAACCTCGTCAAGTGACATAGGCCTGCCGTTATACTTTACGATGTAGTAGTTCGCTTCTAAGCCTGTGTGCTGGCGCAACAGCGAGCCCAGTTGACCCGTGTAATTCATTTCTATGTTGATGATTGTCTTAGCGTCTTTTAGCATCGATTTTACTAGCTCGGATGGAAATGGGTGCATGAGGCGAATTTGTATATATTTGACTTCCATGCCTTCGGCTGCCAATCTGTCCATTGCGTCCAATATTGCACCCTTTGTTGAGCCCCAACTGATTATGACTATGTCGCTGCTGCCATAAGCCACCGCTTTATCTTCATTCAGTATTTCGCTAATTGCAACATCCATCTTAGTCATTCTCTTGTCCATCATCTGTACTCTCATCTCAGGGTCTTCAGTGATGTGTCCCTCCTCAGTATGCTCATCTCCGCTATTCCAAAAAATTGCATTCTCTGTGCCAAGCACAACCATAGGGCTTATGGGATTGTTTGATAGCTTGAAGCGGAGGTAGTTACCGGCAACTCCTTTGTCTTCCTTTGTTATCTGTTTTATCCGAAAGCCTCTATCAATTGCAACTTTGTTGACGTTAAAGTTTTTGCAAGTGATGAGGCTATTTGCTATTGCCTTATCCAGCATGTGTATTACCGGCATCTGGTAACGATCTGCAAAGTTAAACACCTTTATGGTATCGTAAAAGCTTTCTTCGATATCACCTGATGCAAACACAATCCTTGGGAACTCCCCATGACCCGCGTTAATTGCAAAGTTTAGGTCTCCTTGCTCATGGCGCGTCGGAAGACCTGTCGATGGACCTGTTCTCTGATAGAGGGAAATCACCACCGATACTTCGTTCATGCCAGCCCAGCCAAGCGCCTCAGCCATCAATGAAAACCCTGGGCCTGATGTTGCAGTGGCAGTGCGGACACCTGTAAGAGCACTGCCAATTGCCATTGTGATGGCTGCTATTTCATCTTCTGTCTGGATTACAACAGTAGAGCCTTTCTTGCCTGAATCATAGAGATCAAGTACCTCATTTGCTTCCAGAAACTCACTGTCATCCGAAGCTGGAGTGATCGGATAGTATGTCTGAAAGCGACAGCCTGCGACCATCTTGCCTAGAGCGGACGATTGGTTGCCCTGTATTAATATCATGTCTGGCTGAGCTGGCTTTGTTTTTAGACAATAGCTAAATTTGCTCCTTGCAAATTTTGCCTTGGCATAGTTATACGTATGAACAGAAGCCTGAACGTTCAGATCGGCTACTTTCTTTTTTGTACGAAAAATGAATTGAATGGCTCTTGCTAATACTTCGCTATCAAAATCCATTATTGCCATTGAAGCCGAAAGTGCCATTACGTTTACCATGCGGGTCAGCCTGCTGAGTGCAGGATCGTTTGCCTTTTGGGCAAACTCGTGCAAGAGCTGGAAAAACGGAATAGGAAATAAGATCACTCCGCGTCGTTTGGCGTACTCAAGAGCATCCTGTACTGTGAATCCCAGTCCTGCCTTTTCCAATACCTTTTTTATACGTACTGTGGCCAAGTCATCAACAGTCGGCACCTCATCAAGCGACGTGCGGATAATATCTGAATCGTATATTATAGCACCACTTGGAGTTACCTCTTGAAAGTGGCGAAAGATGGTTTCAGCATCAAACGAAACGAGCATGTTGATCTCATCAACATGTGAACGCAAAGGTTCATCACTAACCCTTACAGTAAAGTAGCTATGCTCGCCCTTGATGTTGGAATAGTATTCTCTCTTGCCAAAGAGGTGTAGACCTCCAATAGCACAGGCACGGGAAAAAATGTTTGCGGCAGAATCGACTCCGCTTCCTTGAGCTCCCCCTATTACCCAACTTAAAGAATTAGTAATAGTTTTTTCCAACTTGAATTCTTTCACGTGCCCTTCTTTTAATGCTTTAGAACTAACCGCCGCCAGTTGCAGCATCATAGAGACAGCATTCACATGAATCTTTCTGACCGCAGTAAGGGCAGACGCACATACATGCATCAATAGGATTGCCACAGTTTTCGCAATTTACTTCTTCGATATTGCTGCCTGCCATACTTCTCGTGATGTTCTCATACAAGTAAACTAATTATACTTTTTTACCTGACTGTGACTGATTTTGCAAGGTTACGTGGAAAGTCAGGATCAGCATTGTTGTGCAGCGCAAGGTAGTAAGAGATCAACTGCAGTGGGATGATTTCCACCAATGGGTATAGCAAGTCATTGTCTATCTTCGGGATCTCTATCATTGCATCATAAATGTCATTTGGCACATTAGAGATACCAATTATCTTGGCACCCCTTGCCTTCACCTGATAGGCGCTGGAAAGCATGTCACTATAGGTCCTGTCGTCAGGATTAAGCACAAAGACCACAGCATTCTTATCCATCAGAGCCAGTGGACCATGTTTTAGCTCTCCTGCAGCAATTCCTTCTGCATGGACATAAGCTAGCTCTTTCATTTTCAGCGCGCCTTCTAGTGCAATCGGGAAATGAATAGATCTACCAAGGAGATAAATGTCGTTTACCTTTGGCATCATAAGGTTGACCAATCTTTCGATACTTCCCTGCTGTGCAAGCATCTTTGATATCTTGTCTGAAATTACCTCTCTGTCAAAGCCAACCTTGCCTCCACTAATCCTGTCAAGTATTGCATATGCAAGTGATACTTGACCTGTAAAGCTCTTTGTAGCTGCAACGCCAATCTCGGGGCCTGACTTGATGCTGAGAGAAACATCTGCAGTCCTTGCAAGTGAGGATGTTTGAACATTTACAATGGATAAAATTTTTGCACCAGCCTCCCTTGCGAGTTTGGTTGCTGATAGTACATCTGCAGTTTCACCACTTTGAGATATTGCAATAATTGCTGTGTCTTTGTCTATCGAGTCAATATTGTATTGGAATTCGCTTGCCATGACTGGCTCAAAACGCTTTTTCAAAAAGCGAGAGCCCATCATAGAGATTATCAGTGAAGTGTGATAACTTGAGCCGCTGCCAGTGACAAGTATGTTGCTAGCGCTTACAATTGAGTCGCAAAATGCCTTTATCTTGTGCTCGTCTTGGTACGTAGCGGCCTTGACGCTTGTGCGTTGTTCAAATATCTCCTTAATTGTATAGTGAGCAAATTCGCCCTTGTTGGCGTCGGCAAGCTCCCATGCGACCTTGGTAACGATCCTTGTCACTGGTTCACCGCTGAAATTGAAAATACTGATGCCTGCTTTGTCGATTATTGCCACGTCCCGATTATCCAGAAACATTGCCTGATCTGTGTATTGCAAAAAACCAAGCACATCGCTTGATGCATAATAAGTATTGTCCGAAATTCCGATGACAAGTGGCTCATCAAGACGAGCACACGAAAGTGTGCCATTCTCAAACATAGCTACAAATGCATATGACCCTTCAAGCTGATTTACGGTTTCTATCATTGCGCGCTTGATATCTCGGCTAGTATTGTAACAGTCTTCAAGCAAATGAGCGATGACTTCGGTATCTGTCTCACTTCGGAATATGTGCCCCTTCTTTACTAGCTCCTCTTTGAGCGATAGATAATTCTCAATTATTCCATTATGTACGACTGCGATATTGTTGTTGCAACAAGGGTGAGGATGAGCATTGTATTCGGTAACACCTCCATGCGTAGCCCAGCGAGTGTGGCCAATACCAATAAAGCCATCCATCCCCGCAAGGTTAAGGCTACTGTTCACCTGACCTACCTTGCCAACCCCTTTTCTTACAGAAATTTTATTAGTTGAAAGTGTTGCAATCCCCACGCTGTCATAGCCTCTATATTCCATTCTCTTGAGACTCTCGACTAGCGCTGGCGCAACAATATCCTTACTAATAATACCAATGATAGAACACATAACTCACTCTCCGGATAGAGAGTTTTTATCTATTGAGTGTTTATACTCTGGGTTTATTTAACTTAAAAATCAAACGTAATTTTTCTTCATATCAAATTTCATAGAAGAATATGAATTTTATTCTCTATAAAATCTAATCCTCTTTAGACAAATAAGAAAAACATTGCAGGCTTTTCATCCGTGGCCATCATGGATTTTTATAATAAGAGGAGTATTTCGCCATTTTTTTCATAGCTGACAGCGGTTAGTGTCTATCATACACAAGTACATATCTGTCATCCCTATGATAGGTGCGACCCTTCTCATTATTTGTGCTAATTACAACAAGCAAGCTCTAACACTCCTACATGTACCCCATAGGTACTCACAATGCATTTCTAAATTCAACAGGTCTTCGATAAGTAAATATGTTCTTACGCCCTCTGTATAGATGTAAAGAGCATCAAATATATTTGACTCTACCTACGGCATCTCAAAGCGCTCTAGAGTACAAGACTCACATAGGAAGCATAGTTAAGAATGATTTTAACTTTTGGTAAGACACTAGACTCCTAAGCCTAATACAGGACAAAAATCCTTCTTGTACAAAAATTGCAATGCGACACATGCTTTTATTCCAAGCTGCCTTATAGAAGCCGTTGAAGATTTACCGCTTTAAATGCCTCGCCTGTGGCTACGACTCAAGACACCATGTTGGGACTCCCAGCATGAATCAAATCCTAACTGATGTCAATAATGAATTTGCTCAATATAGGCTGTTTGTATGCAGAAAGGAGCTCACGCTAGTGCAAGCGGATATACTCGATGCACATTTTGACAATAAGTGTCCGTCAGATAAGAGCGAGTTGGAACCGATAGATGATCCTGAACATGTCAAATGCCCTCGATGTGATAAAGAGTTAAAGGTTGAGGATATTAAACCACTGGCTGCAGCCGACGGATCCACAGAATAATGTATTGTTTATTATCTGCGACTGCCAAATTGGCTTATGTGCTCTCAAATTGTTAGCTTAAATTGAGCATGTAAAGTTCTGGGGCAGAAAACAACCAGATTAGGGGAAAGGAAAGGCTACACCAAATGAGTAAGAAATATTCAAAATGATGACAAAGGAAATTATTGGACAGTACACATATCACTTAGAAAGCTACGCAATTTCTAAAGTCGGACTCACAACTACTGGTAGTAACAACGATAACTGAATGATGAGTGTGAGGCGTAACATACAAAAACTTCGAGTTATAAATTATAGGCTGACTGTCTTTTATGGAATAATGCATCTTTGATTTCAGCGATTCTGAATTTTGAGACTATATTGTTAAATACATTGTGGGCATGTATATTTGAAATGACTATAACAAAAATACGTGTTATAGTGACACTAACAGCGTTACTAATAATTGCAACAGCGACAACTGTGACAGGCTTTCCTGGTATAACTCCTGTCCTTGCTACACCTGTTACCCTTGGTACGACTGAACAAGTTGGTAATGATACTGCTACTGATGCAACAATAACCTCGCCTACATTAGGACAAGAACAGCAGACTATTCATATAACTAAGGATGGTACAAACTCGTATGTCATATCTGGTGGCTCGTCCAGTATCGGCAGCTTTGATACAACTTATAGAATTGTAGGAGAAAGAAGTGCCGTAAGGGCATCAGAGGATTTAATCATAACCACCATCACATCTGACTACAGTTCCTCTCCAACCATAGGATATGTGAGTGCTAGTAACATGACTACGACCACTACTGGTGATACTGCAGATGCTGCTACCCTTCCAAATCCCTTTGCAAGCCCTGAGCAGATAACTGAAAGAATCACAAACGAACTTAGAATGGTCATAAGTGAAGCAGAGAATAATACACCACAAGGTCAATTCGTGGAAATAAATTGCAACTTTGGTATGACGTTAGATGATATGCATTGTCAAAACACTCCGTTAGTTGGAGCAGAAGAAGGGGGCGACTCCGCGGCTATAGCATCTACAAATGATACTGCACCTATTTCCCCTTAGAAATAAAGTAACAACGTTAAAGAATAACGAAGAGCGCGCAAATTAACAATCCTCAATTCTTTTATTTATCTCTTCTTCTTTTGCAAAAATTGATTACAGAACACAGTAAGAGAAATGAGCAAGGTCTTTTCAGTTCAAATATGACTCTGCATTCCTGCCATAAGTTACCTCTCTATATCCTTCTCTTGGTTGCGCCTATGAGACTCAATATCTTGTTAGTCAAATCTCCAATGCCAATGGGCCTTTGAATAACACCGTCGACTTTCTGTAGAAATTTAGCCAGCCTATCGAAGTTGATAGTGTGCTGGCATTCCAGTTTTGGAGTTATTCTGCTATCAGAGCGAACTCCTATGGACACACCTGCCTGTTTAAACGCAGGATTGTCATTTTCAGAATCGCCAAGATATAATACATCTTCTGCTCTGATGCTACGAATGCCGTGATTACCACTATTTTTATTATCATCATTTTTTGCTCTCCGCTATCATATCCTACAGCAGTAGAAGCTATTTCAGATAATGTCAAATCAAACGCTATTCCCTTGTTGCATGCAATTACATAAACATCTACAAAAGGATGATAGTCATATTTCTGAACGTATAGGTGACTGGGCACAGGTTGATTAGAAAGATTTGTTACCAAGGTGGAGATATAATGTAGGACACATCTTTTGTAATAGTCCCAATCATTACTATGCCTCCAGTCAACTGTTATGCCTGACAGTATTCTTCTATCATATGTGTATTTTCTCTCCACTATGATGTTTCTAAAATCAGGTTCAGTTTCCATTGTTTCGGCAATTTCCTCCAGAGCGTTTGCTTTAGCAAAGAGGTCAGATTGCTTCTCCTCCTCTTCCCTCCGCACTAGCCTGCTGCGTAATGGAGGAATTGATTGATGCTCTTCTTCGGCACCACTACTGCTACTATTACCAGTAAATGTGAGTGTTTCAATACCCAGCATACAGGATATAACTTTAGCAAAAGCTCTGGTCTCTTTCAGAAAAAAGAAATCTTTGCTTGAAATGATGCATACGGGTATTTGCTCTGCTATCTCTTGAAGCACTTTCTTAACCTCTAGTGGGATGCGGTTCTGACCCAGGCTCATGTCTCTTGCAGCGCTTGCAGGACAGAGGGTTCCATCATAGTCTGAAAAATTGCACGAATTAGTTTGTCCTTATCCCTGTTCATTCATTCAACACCAATGATAGAATTGAGTTATCAGAGTGCATAGACCTCATGTATCATGACCAATCCATTGTCTCCAACCATAACTAGTGCGAACAACTAGTTCAAGCGAAACTATCACACATTTGGAATTACTAATCCATAATATGTTTCCTAATGCTATTAAGCATCATAACCAATCAAAATAAAAATGATAGATGGCAAGTAGTAGTAGAAGTAGAACAGAGATAATCAGTCAGATTCTAGAGACTGTATATGACCATGATGGCGATGATGATGGAGAGGGCATTACGCAGACCAAGGTAATGTATGCGATATATCTTAGCAGCGGTTCACTAAAGGAGTATCTAATAGCCCTAACCGTTAATAGACTTCTTATCTATGACCCTGCAATGCGCAAATATCACATTACTGAGAAAGGTATACGATTCCTTGAACTATACAGTAAGTTAGGAGATATGACGAAGGAGGAAGAAGAAGACCAAACTGCAAGTCTAGGCACATAAGCACTAGACAAGAAATTATTAATCCTTTTGAATACTGTTTTACAGTATATTCATTCATCTTTACCTTTGCGTTCATGCTTTTGCAACATATTTATGAC
>JBQGBZ010000027.1:0-1385 GCA_052038215.1 Nitrososphaera sp. | reverse complement strand
CCAAAGCTGCTGCTATAGCAGCCATAATAGCTGGAACTAGTTTAAAGACAACTCCAACAGAATACAATAAAGCGGCTGCATTCATGTAATTCTCAGCTTTGTTTTTGGCCGACTCAAGCTTTGCGTTTGTCTTATTGTATTGATCAACCGCATCTGACAGAGCTTTTGATTCGGCTTTACATCCTGCCATTTCTTCCATACTAACAATAGGCTGCTCTTTAGGAATTTGAGTTTCAACAGGCAGCCCCTCTTCTTCAGCGCGCTGTAGCAGGGACTCTCCAACAGGTGTAGTTGATTGCTGTATTACATGTGCTAGTTCATGTGCCAGCAACCTTCTGCCTTCAAAAGTACTTGGTTGGTACTGTCCTTCTGCAAATACAATATCATTTCCGATAGTGTAAGCAAGAGCATTAATGGCTCTAGCTGAACTTCCTGCCTTTTCATCTGTATGTATTCTTACATTGCTAAAGTCATAATCAAAACGAGATTCCATGAACTCTCTTGTATCGACATCGAGTGGAGAACTACTGCCAGATCGAACATTGTCAATTTCATTTGAGATTTTATCAACCACACATGGATCATATAGAGAAGATGACCTTCTAGCAATATTCGAATGTTTTTCTTCCTCTTCAGTTTTCATTTTGCATGCGGAACACTTGCGATTAATTCTTCCTTCTCCCCCCTTTGTAGTCGACATTTGAGAAACTGAATAAGAGACACCAGGCATACTCATCACCTTTTCTGCCATCCTGTCAGCTTCTTGTTCGTAGATGTCACTCATCTGACTTACATTTAGCTTGGGCTGCATGATCATGGCGGATACAGAGTCAGCAAGCCTTTGCACTTGATAGCTTATCGCGTCAGTTTGCTGAAGATGAGAAAAGGGATCAAGATATGGAGTAACATCGCCTTCATAGTTGCTATCTTCTTCTTTGGAGATGCGATCTCGAGACCTGTACAACACATGATTTTGCTTCATCACACTGGAAGAATTAGAGTTGCTGTGGTTCTTGGAATGCTGCTTGTCCAAAACATGAGATAAAGCCAAATCTGCCGCTTGAGTATGGAGGGCCAATGATATTAGCTTTATGCTAGACATTTAGAACAAGCAAAATAAAATGCAGGCTACATGCGCCTTGCACCGCTAGGAGTGTTTGAGCTTTCTCCTCTAATACCTCTCAAGTAAATGCTGATACTTGCCAAAATCCGATTTGCTATGTATCCGTCCCATCTTTTCAAGCTCTCTTTTCACAGCTAATACCATGTGTTTCATAGAAATGGGCTCTGACTTGGCTGCGGCAAGAAATGCGGAATTAATAACCGCATTCCTTATGTTACCTCCTGTGATATTGAACTGTTTGGACAGGTATTCAAGGTCCAAG
>JBQGBZ010000026.1:0-2103 GCA_052038215.1 Nitrososphaera sp. | reverse complement strand
TGGCTCATTGCATTCATTCCTTTTTTGCTTCTTCGTTTTTGGACAGGTGCTGCTCAAGTGCATCAAGGCTGTCCGACCAGAACACCTTGTACTTGGCTATCCATGCATCTAGCTCTGCCAGAGCCTTTGGCTGGAGGCTGTATATCCTCTGCTGGGCATGAATCTGAACGCTCACAAGGCCGGCATCTCTAAGTATTCGAAGGTGTTTCGATACTGCAGGCTGGCTGATCTGCGAAAATGTACTGACAATGTCACCTGCGGAGTGCTCGCGGAGTGCAAGCATGTCCAGCATTGCTCTGCGCGTCGGATCGGCCACAGCTGAAAACGTGTCCACGTTTTTTATATAGCCACTAAGTGATATAACTGTTTGGTTATATATCACGCGGGTTTAAGTAAAGTCCTGTAACGGGCCGCAAAGGTAGATGCCTCGCTTGACTCTAGATCCCGAGCAAACTGCCCCGTTATCAGTCTGCTACATACTGCGAGATCGCGTGCCAACATTTCTAGACGCATGCACACTTCTGTGTTTACGAGTTGGCCGTTCGCAAAATCCTGCTCGCCATTTACAGACACACCGTAGGGCATGCTCCATGCGTAGCACTGGCGCATAACGGTGCGCATCTGATCCATAGCTGTCAGCCCTTTTTCGTGTGATGCAACGATAAAGCCAAAGAGCTTGCCACCAAACTCTTTGAAAAAGTGGTCAAGAATTTTCTTGAGCGTGCCAGACATCGAACCATGGTAATCTGGGGAGGCAAGTATGAACGCGTCGGCCCCTATAACAATCTTGGCCACCTCTTCCACCTGTCATGATACCGGCATACTTGGGTTACGCAGCGTCAGCACTGTTTTGCTGAGGTCTAGCAAGCGTATCTCTGTACCGTACTTTTTGGCGAATTCTAACACTATCTTTAGAGCCTTGGTGCTATACGAGTCGGCGCGCATGCTGCCGGCAACGCCTAGGATATTGATTGTTGATTGCATACCTCTCGTCAAATCCAAACTTATTCACAGTGTTATTGCTCAGGGTAAAGCCCCTTGATTGCAGCGACCCGTTCCATTAAGTCTGGCAGTTTTTTGTTGTCAAGTTGGGCGGCCAAGCGGTCTAAGAAGGCGTGCCAAGCGGCCGCAAAGAGCAGGCCGTTAGCTTTTGTGAGACGGCTGTGAGTCAATCTAAGGATCGTGTGATCAGTATCCTCTACGAGTTCCCACCGTATCATAGATTCGCATTCTCCATTTGGGAGCTGTGGGTGAGGATCAATGTACCACTCATGTTCAAAGATGCGCGGCGGGTTCCATGTTAATATGCGGCCTGTTCTGCGAAAGCCGACAGGCACGCTGATGTATTCTATGGTACCGCCGAGGCGCGGATCTATCTTTGCTGTTGTGCTGAACCATGCGCTAACTTGTTCTGGATCCGTGATGGCCTTCCATACTACTTCGGGATCATGTGGGAGTCGCCGCTCGTACTGAAGTGTTGCATAACTGCCTTCAATTTTTAATGTTCCAATTCGGTTGCTCACGTCACTAGTATAATCAATAGATTATATAACCGTTTGGTTATTGAGTAAAACCGAATTTCCTTATATACTTAACTAGGAGATTCTAATAGAAAAGAATCTCATTATAGTATAGTATGATAGATCTCTGCTCAAATCAGAGCCTTAAAGAGACAAATCTCCTTATATAGGCAAAATAACATATATAATCTAGAGATTGGCACTTTCCAGTTCTCACAAGAGTCACAGTAATATGATTAAGGAGAGTACTGAGATTTTCTACGGAATTGACACGGTAATGAACACAGTATTACAGTTCTTGTACCATACCAAGGGCAAAATCGATGCCTGTGTTGATTACACTCGCCCTTCACTAGCAATTGACATTATAATATTGAAGAGAGCGTTCCTTGATGCTAGAAAAAGAGGAGTCAGGCTTAGATACGTTACTGAAATTAATAAAGATAACATCTCTTATTGCAAGCAGTTGATGTCTATGGTTGATGAGCTTCGACATCTAGAAGGAATTAAGGGTAACTTTTACATTAGTGAAACTGGATACCTTGCTCCCGCCACCTTCCATGAAGCTGGAGAGCCAGCTGCT
>JBQGBZ010000025.1:0-1042 GCA_052038215.1 Nitrososphaera sp. | reverse complement strand
AAAACTGGCCTTTGCCTCGTCAGAGTCCTTAATATCTACTTTAGGACCGTCCGTTTGTTCCCATTTGTATGAAACAAGATTTCCATCTTCATCGCTGCTCTTGGTTCCATCGAGTGTGATTTCAGTATTTGTGGATGCTTTTTGATTCTGGCCAGCTTCAGCTTTCGGAGGCGTGTTCTCTATTTTTTTAATTTCTATTGCCGCGTCGTCTGAGTCTGAGGCATCTTGGTTATCTATAACGGTGAGCTTGAAGACTAACTTTGAATCTTCAGAAAGTGATGGTGCATTAAAACTGGCCTTTGATTCGTCAGAGTTCTTAATATCTACTTTAGGACCGTCCGTTTGTTCCCATTTGTATGAAACAAGATTTCCATCTTCATCGCTGCTCTTGGTTCCATCGAGTGTGATTTCAGTATTTGCAGATACTGTCTGGTCTGCTCCTGCGTTAGCTACTGGTGCGATATTTTGAACTACTACATTCTCGCCAGGCAGAGAGGTATCGTTAGAGAGCTTTTCGGAGCTAGTTGTACTGGAAGGGCCGGTCGTATTTTGAGGAGAAATAGCCGCGGAGGTAGAAGTTCCCTTACCTATGACTTGAAGTATGGCTGTAGGTGAATCTATGGGGCCATATAGCGAATCTCCAGCAAAGTGACTCTGGATAGTGTATGAGGCTCTAGTGTTGGGTGCGTTGAGTCCAGTTGCACCATATTGCCCTGTATCATCCGTTATCTTGTCACTGATGATTATCGGGGAAGTTGCTGTGAAAGAGATTATATTTCCGCTTAATGCAGAAGAGGGAACATTGGTAATATCAGTTAATTTTCCAGTCACACTGTAGGTTGCACCTGCTTTCAACTTGTTTGGATTAATAGAAATTGACAGAGATGCATCGTGCTTAAGCGTATTGTATGTTGCAGTTGCCATAGATGGGTTGTAGCTGCCATCACCTGCAAAATGAGCTTCAACTGTCCATCCAGTTCCAACTGTTTGCGGTGCAGCCCCTGTAGCAGAGAAGGTGCCGTCAGAAGCAGTTACTACCGAC
>JBQGBZ010000024.1:0-1743 GCA_052038215.1 Nitrososphaera sp. | reverse complement strand
TGGGTACCCACTTAAGGCGGGACACTGTTATACTACAATGGTTTCAGGCCTCTAAAGCCGCGGCCGCCAGTGACGGGCATGCCGTGCATTGTTGAGTAACGGCAGTCATATGTCAACTGTCCCGCCTTAAGCGCATACCCTGATTATTCATAGGGTGTCCTCGTTGTCATATTGAGGGTCAGGAAGAAAGAGGTGCCTTTGTGCAGTTCCACAACCCCTACCAGCGTGTCGCCTTCGTGCAGAGCAAGGCTGTCCTGCACAGACGGCGTGGACTGTCGCACGACTGCCCTTCGTCCCCGATATCTCCCAAACAGGTAGGACAGGATATACAACACGACCACGAGGAGCACGGTAGACAAGACGGCAATACCAGCGAGAATACCGAGACGGAGATCCACGGGGTTTCTCCCTCTATCGGCGTGAGACGTCTCTCATAGTGAGAGTGCGATGTCTCACCTTGAGATACCCGCCACTAAGAGATGCGGAAGCAGTCCCCTGAGCCTGGGGGGAACAGGGGACCTGAGGAAGACGGAAAAGCAGCAGATATCTTTATGTGTAGCAGCCATCCTCTGTCGGGAAACACTCCAGAGGCACGGCATGATTCTCTGCTCCAGACACTGTGGTGCAAGAGCGATGCCATATAGCTCGGATTTTCGGTATGAGCGGAGTGGGTTGGATCGTTCAGTGAGCCGAGTTACTTGTATTGGGCATGACCTTTCAGCAGTCTATAAGTCAAAGCGTATAATTCTCTCTAATCAACTTTTCTGTGAAACAAGACCTACAACATACGTTTGCTGTTTTTATAGCCTTAAAATCAAAATAAAGATTTGAGGATAAATGAGAACGTGTTCTTGTCCTCATATCATGCCAGGTATTGCCAATCAACCACTGCTATTGAGCATCTGTGTAATCCTATCAAGTTTCCCCATACCTCAACCGATAGAGGGAAGAGTCTGCTCAAACTTTCTTTGTACTTTCCCTCTATTGGATGCCGATATGCTCAAACTTTCTTTGCATCACACTTCTCTTGGAGTTCACCTGCACCGTGATCATGCGACCTTTCTGCTTCACCCATACTTCATACGACCCATGTACTTTTTTAAGCTATAGCTCGGGATAGACTGATAGCCCCAAAGAAAGTGGTCTCTAATGGCTTTGACCATTTCCACACTCCGTTCAATGCTGTATGGATGCTGCATTGCTGACACTCTATCCCCCTTTTCATCAACTTCGAATATCAGAGTCATTGCATGCCATTATACATGAAAGAAAAAAATACCTCTTTTGCCTACGAATATTGTGTCAAGATACTCGGGATTGAAGCATAAAGAATCCTAGGTGAAGAGATTGGAATGAAGGGAGTGTGTGAGGTTGTCTGCTCATGAGCATGGTTTCAAAGCTCAAATAGCTATATAGTCTCTCTCTATCAACCCATATCCTGAGCCGATTACGCATATTGCTTCCCACAAGGGAACATTATCATTATTTTTTGTCTGCATATTGCCTATATTAGAACAGATTTTTATGTTTACCAGGCTATTTTTCAATGTTCCCCTATATGGACAATAGGAAAAAAGTGTTGTCCCCTCTGCGATTCTCGTGATAGGATGTAGCCGATTGATCCTTGATGATCCTGTAGCCGCATGACACGTATGTACGCACGACGATCTTGACCGAGCCGCACTGTAGACGCAGCCATTGACACTGTCCATGCGCACTGTCCAGCACATCGGGAGGTCTGCA
>JBQGBZ010000023.1:0-2420 GCA_052038215.1 Nitrososphaera sp. | reverse complement strand
CACACTGTTGTTTGCGTGTAGATCGATCCCGCCGTATAGTAGCATGTCGGTCTCCTCATCGAGTGCCGTAGTGGGTTGTCACCTCATGTCAATAACCCAACTGTAGCGCCCGCTTGAGGAGCCTTCTATATGATTATCAGGAAACTAACACTTTTCGACTTCTTTCATCAGTCTCCACAGACTACGAGACGCGTCGTCGACATGGGGGTATATCCTGCCGAAGAAGAAGGGTTATATGTGGCGAGCCAGACCTATGAACTGGACGAGCCCTTTTATGTACTCGAAGCCAAGCGTTTGCCTACACCGGGATCAGACAGGGAGCGCGAGTATGTCGTGGGGAACGACTCCAAACAATACGGAGGGATCGAGCGCTTCAAAGAAAACCTGCATGGAGATGGCTTACTCTATGCTGGGATAATCGCCTATATACAAGAGGACAGAAAGCCTTCCTGGTTGGAAATCATCAATCAGTGGATCACGGACCTTATTATACATCCGCCTATAACCGCCCATTCGACGTGGAGTCAAGATGATTTATTATGCCAGGAGACAACAGAAACTCCTCTTGTAAGTGAATGTTTCTCTATACACCACCGTGCCTATGGTGATCCACTACAATTGCGGCATTTCTGGCTTTACCTCAGTGCTTCTTGAGCCATCTTACAAGCGATTGCGAGAGCTACACAGTGGTACGTGTGCTCGCGTCGGTCTGAAGCAGAAGGCTGGTTTAAATTCAGAATGTCCCTTTTTCCTCTCCCTGCCTCTCTGAAGTATCATCCGAATTTCTTAAAGGTGCTCCATGGCAAGACTCGCTGAACTGTTGAGTCCGCCTCATAAAGGTAAAAGAATGTATCATCAGTCACAAATAGCCGATTCTCATTTTGCAGTAGAAGTAACTGCATCATGTCGTAAAGGTGATTTAGGTCAACTTTCCTTTTGTTGTTCAAAGTTTTCTTCACGACTTCTGTGCAGTGGTATTGGAATAACTGTCCAACACCACTTGTGAATACCAAAGCAAAGCGGTCTCGTTCATCACTCGTCAGCAAGTCGTAATTTATCTTTCGGTTACTAGGACGTATAAGGAAGAAGAAGTTTGCAAGCTTGAAGAACCATTGTACAAGTTTATCTAGCTTCTCCTCGTCACACCCCTTAATCGGTGGGGGAATTTCTGCTTCTAGTAATTCCATAATTTTTTTGAAAGATTCTTTATCAGCCTCTCGCAGCCTGCGATAATGGCTCGGCTTGACTACGTACCGCGGGACTCTCAGTGTATTAGGATCTTGGATTCCCTCACCAGTAAGGTCGTTCAGATCGCGAGCCTTAGTGATTATGTCAATCGCAAAAGGAATCTGGTTGGGCCTAGGGACCAGCCCTGTTAAGGTACTAAATTTTTCTGCTTAGAATTCAAAAAGTTAGAGTTTATAGTGCAAAGAAGTCTTTCTAAAAACAGGCTTTAAAATCAATGCTTTCCTAATAGGACCTTAACAGGGGTGGCCTAGGGACCCAAGCAGGGTCAAGGTAATGTTCTAGGCCCGCCATAGCTAGTAATTCCATCTCAGAAGATGGGAGAACTTCAGAATCGCAGACCTGTATTAGTTTTTCGATACATGCCTGATACTTGCGAAAAGGGTTCGCGTAAGATGTCGACGGTTGGTCTTCAAGGTGAGAGACAAGCTCAACATAGTTTGTGGTTGAATACCGATAACAAAAGCCACGGTTCTGTTTAAGACGTTGAAGTGCCCTGATGTCATCCTGGTTCATGCTGATCCAGACATTCGTGTCAAAGAAAACGTCGGGGGGACGTTGCGGATCATAGTCCACTATCCAAGTTGGATTTTGTGAGGTGGCTCGGATGACTTTCAATTGTATTTGTCTGACTTTTCCGTATCGTGATTTCAGCAAGTATGCATGCAGACATGCGGATGATACCCCATGAAAGTGCTTTGTGCACAAGAGGTTGTGAGTACATCTCTCTTGGGAGTTTCGTGAGGCATAGCCACTGTGAAGGCTTCTACCTCTCAGGAGCCATGGTTTGTCCTCGGCTTGTGGCTCCAGCAAGGCGTTCGAGAGGATATGGCATAGTCAAAACCCATTGATTTTTATGCGCTTTCATGCGGTTCTTTTCAGAAAACAGCATGAAAGCTAACCGAAACAGCACAACGGAAAAGTCAGGAGTTTTTTCCTTCATTGCCTGTGTCACGATATCCGCAAGGCGTTCAGATTCCTACGGCATCCTCTCTTATTGTCATCGGTGAAAAGTCGCTGATACAGTCTCATGAGGTAGCTCTGCACTTAACCGTGGTGGAGCTCACTTGTAACGCAAATGGGGGTCCACCATACTCCTCTTGGCCTGCTTCCACACACAGCCAGGAGGAGCGTCATGGACCCCACAACCACATTCTGCCCCAATAGAAACTGCC
>JBQGBZ010000022.1:0-1807 GCA_052038215.1 Nitrososphaera sp. | reverse complement strand
AAAAAAAGGGCATTAAGCTGAAAAAAATTTGGTCTTATCTTTCGTACTCATTATATATATGGCATCCAAAAAATTATCTGGAATGAACACTACCAATAGTTCTCAATTCAAGGGTACTATCGGACGTACTTGGGATGAATCAAAGCCATGGTGGCCGCAACCTACTCGTGCACCGGCTGATGCACCCGACATTCTATACATTATACTAGATGATGTAGGATATGGATGGCTGAGTTGCTATGGTGGGCCTATAGATACCCCCAATATAGACAAACTCGCAGCAAACGGGCTACTATACAATAACTGGCACACTACAGCGCTATGTTCTCCAACCAGGGCATGTCTGCTTACTGGCCGAAATCACCATTCAGTAGGGATGGCAAGTATCCCAGAGTCTGCAACAGGTTTTCCAGGATATAACGGAATAATGCCAAAAGAAAAAGCCGCCATCGGTGCTATGCTACGACAGTATGGATATAGCACATACTGTATTGGCAAGTGGCATGACACCCCAGATACGGACACAGGTCCAGAAGGACCATTTGACCGCTGGCCTGTGGGAGAAATGATGGGCTTTGACAGATATTATGGGTTTATGGGCGGAGATTGCAATCAATGGTACCCCGCTTTGGTCTGGGACCACCACCCGTTTGCAACTCCAAAGACACCAGAAGAAGGCTACCATCTCAGTGTTGACCTGGTTGATAAGGCAATTTTGTTTTTGAGCAACCACGAATCTGTAGCTCCAGAGAAGCCATGGCTTCTTTGGCTTGCATTTGGCGCATGCCATGCCCCGCACCACGTACCAAAAGAATGGATTGATAAATACAAAGGAAAGTTTGACAAAGGATGGGACAAAGTAAGGGAGGAAACACTAGAGCGGCAAAAGAGGATGGAAATAGTACCCAAAAACACAGAACTAGCACCACCCAATGAAGGAGTACAAAAATGGGATGATTTGTCAATTGATGAAAAGAAGTTATTTGCTCGCATGATGGAGTGCTATGCTGGCTTTTTGAGTCATACTGATAATCAAATTGGACGATTGATTGCATTTTTAGAAAAGATTGGTAAGCTAGAAAACACGCTTCTGTTTGTATGCTCTGACAATGGGGCAAGCGCAGAAGGCTCCCTTACAGGTCTATTCGATGAGATATCAGCCGTGGAAATGGTGCCTGAGTCTGTACAAGAAAACTTAAGGAGAATTGACGAGCTTGGTGGACCGAAAAGTTACAACCACTATCCTGTTGGCTGGGCAATGGCAGGTGATACTCCATTTAAGTGGTACAAGCAGTATACACATTACGGCGGTACTAAAGACCCCTTAATAGTACATTGGCCAAAGGGAATTAAAGAAAAGGGCAAGATAAGAACTCAATTTCACCATGCTATCGATATAGTACCAACTATTTTAGACGCTATAGGAGTTGAACTACCATCTCAAATTGGTGGATATCCCCAAGCACCAATAGAAGGTGTGAGTATGTTCTATTCCTTCAACAACAAATCAGACGCTCCCTCTACTAAGCAGATACAGTACTTTGAGATGCTTGGTAATAGAGGATTATGGTATAAGGGATGGAAAGCAGTTACCTACCATGGTAGGCTTCCTTGGGAGAACAATGCAAGGTGGAGCTTTGATGAGGATAAATGGGAGCTCTATAACGTGGAAGAAGATTTCTCTGAATGTCACAACCTGGCTGAAAAACATCCTGATAAGTTAAGACAGTTAGTAGAATTGTGGTGGGCTGAAGCAGCCAGGTACAATGTATTGCCATTAGATGATCGTTTTCAGCAGAGACTCGCT
>JBQGBZ010000021.1:0-7685 GCA_052038215.1 Nitrososphaera sp. | reverse complement strand
ATGCCAACAGCATATGTCCTTATCAATTGTGACTTAGGTTCTGAAGAAGAGATAATTCGAGAAATAAGAAGATTGCCAGAAGCAGTGGAAGTATCAGGTGTATATGGTGTTTATGATATTATTGCTAGAATAAGCTCAGATTCTATGGATAAACTAAGGGAAACAATAACTTGGCATGTTAGAAGAATAGATAAGGTTCGCTCTACATTGACCATGATTGTGATTGAGGGCCAAGGTGAGCAGTCAACAAAAAACATCTGATTATCTAAGTAGATCTCTGACATTGCTTGCTATAATTGATGCCTCCTCCTCGTTGTTAAAGAAGTGAGGAGCCGCTCTCACTGATTTCTTTCCTACTCCAGTGTCTCTAGCTGCAAGTATTATGCGATTCTGCTCAAGCTGTCTTATTAATGTCAAGGAGTCAGCCTTCTGCGGCATGAACGTGACGATGGACGAGCGCTTCCTTTCATCATCAGGACCATACATTTTGACCGCTGGGATCTTAGATATTTCTTCCCGGAGGATATTGGCAACATCCATGTTCTTCTTCCTTATCCTCTCAAGCCCAATTCTAAGTATGTAGCGCAGAGACGCTTCCAGTCCTGCTGCTCCAGGAAAGTTGCGAAAGCCAGCCTGAAGCCTAGATGGCATATCCAAATGCATGATGGTATTATGTTCAGACAGAGCGGAAGACTCGCCCCCGATTTCAGGCGGATCCAATAATTCAAACGCCTTCTTGTTACAATAGAATATACCTATGCCTGTGGGACCGCAAAGCCACTTGAAGCCAGGGAATGCCATAAAATGACATCGAATCTTTTTAACATCGATCGAAATAGTACCGGCACTTTGAGCCGCATCAATACAAAACAGAACATTGTTTTCCTGCGCAATCCTCCCAACCTCTTCAACCGGCATTATGGCTCCAGTATTGTAAAGCACATGACTCAGTGTAATGAGCTTGGAACCTTTGACTAATTTATCAAGATGACCATGATCAAAGTATCCATTTTCGTCTATCATAGTCAGTTCTCTCAATTGAACACCTTTTTTCTGTGATAACGCAACCCAAGGCAAATAGTTGGCATAGTGCTCATGCCGGCCTCCCCTTACTACTATCGCATCACCAGTCTTCCAATACAGTCCATTTGCCACCATATTTAGCCCATCAGTGGTACTCTGCACAAGCACGACTTCATCATGATCACAGTTAATCAAATGGGCTATCCTTTTCCGCAATTCATCAAGCAGGGACATAATATACTCAGAGGTGCTTGGGGAGTCAGGACCATCCTGTGCACATGTGAGCATAAAGTCGGTCATTGCCTTGATGGTAGATAGCGGAGTTGGAGCGATCGCTCCGTTGTTCATGTAGATAATCTTCTTTGTTATTGGGAAATCATCGTCTCTTAGCTGACTGTAGTCTATTTCACTCACATTATATTCAACCTCCTGCAACAGAATAGCAAGTGGACTCTGTTGAAGTATTGAGCAGGGGCGGCTTAAATACGCTAACGTTTACCGATCCATATGCCAAACTATGCTACACGTGTCATTTGACGTCACAATTTGATAGAGTCATCTATATCGACCTTGATACCACATTTACAGCATATTTCACTGCAGGATTAGTGCATACAAATATGGTCGATATCTATTTGTTATCTGAGGGCCGACTTGCTGCCATGATGAAAGATGTACTTGAATTAATGGGCGATAGCTCGCTTGTAATTTTCGATTCTGTGAATAGTTTTTACAATCTATTTTCGATACGGCAGCGGATGGGCAGTCTGAATCATCTGCTTTCAGTCTTGATAATGCTGCTTGTACGGCGTGGAGTTGATGTAAACGTCCCTGTGCTTGCCACAAGCATGCTTCGTTACAGAAAGGAAGGCGGATGGGTCCAGTCGCCTGCAAGTCGCAGGTTGCTTCAAAGCAAGAGCACAGTAAAGCTAAGCGTAGAATGGCATAAAAGCGACTTGGCACTCAAAATAGTGCAACATCAGTCGATTGAAGCAGGTAGAATATTTCTGTGCAAGTATAACCCTATTACAGTTTGACTCCTACAAGTATAAATCCTAGCAGTAGTGCAATTCCTAGCACGCCAAATCCTGCTATCAGCAATGCCTTCTGTACCTTTGGGTTTGGAGACCTTCCCGAATAGTAGAGCATAAAGGCTCCTGCCATGCCCATGAAGAGAATTAGCGTAAAGACTACGGTCTCGCCAACGGTCTGAGCAGAGCGCGATGGAATCATGAATCTATTGATGCCTCTGCCCTCGATCAGAGAATTTATCAAACCTGATGCGAGTGCAAAGACAGTCGTCAAATATGCTACAGCTACTATCCACACGACTTTAGAACGGGTTGCAAGCATGATTTTGTTATAACTCTTAAAACTCTTGACTATAAATAAACCTTCCATGAGTACTAGTAAGTGCATAGCCTGCCATCGAAAAGCTTTGTCAGGGGACAAATATTGCATACACCATAAACAAGCATTTGATAATATGATCATTCACTACAAAGTTTGGATCAATGCATACGGTAGGATATCATGGGAAGAATTTTTGATCAAACTATCTGGCATGCATGAAACAGGTAGCTGGGTAAAAGAAGTAATTGCGTTGGAATTAGAAAAAAGTAAAAAAAAATAGAAGAAGAGTATTATGGTAGGAGGCTTACATATCCATTCCGCCCATTCCGCCCATTCCGCCCATTCCGCCCATTCCGCCTGGTGGTCCAGGTGGTGGTCCGCCGGACTTACTTGATGCAATGACGTCATCGATCCTCAGTAACAGCGATGCGACTTCTGTGGCGGACTGGATTATTTGCTCCTTCACTACAAGCGGCTCTACTATGTCCAACTTGCTTATATCGGCAACCTTGGCGTTCCGTACGTCGACGCCTGTCCACTTGCTGCCCTTGCTCTGTTTTGAGCGGAGCTCTGTGAGTGTGTCAATAGGATCCATGCCAGCGTTCTCTGCAAGAGTCAGGGGTATTACTTCCAAGGCTTCTGCAAATTTCTCCGCAGCAATCTGCTCTCTGCCGGAGAGAGTGCGTGTCCATTCCCTAAGTTTTGACGCAGCATAGGCTTCAGGCGCTCCACCCCCTGCGACAATGGCCGGCTTTTCAAGTACATCCTTTGACACCATCAGTGCATCGTGCACTGATCTCTCGGCCTCATCTACCACTCTTTGGGAGCCTCCTCTTATGAGGATGGTTACAGACTTGGGATGTTTGGCTCCCTCAACGAACACCCACTTGTCAGTTTCGACTTTTCTTTCTTCAACCAAGTCGGCACTTCCAAGGTCTTTGGCTGAAAGATCATCGAGGTTATTGACAATTCTTGCGGTAGTTGCTCTTGCCATCTTTGTCATATCTGACTCTTTGACGCGCCTTACTGTCAGAATGTTTGCTTTTGCAAGATAGTGCTGTGCAATGTCATCAATTCCTTTCTGGCAGACTACTACATTTGCACCACTCTCGATAATCTTATCGACCATAGACTTGAGCATTCTGTTTTCCTCTTCCAAGAACATATGCATCTGATCAGGAGAATTGATGTTTATTTTGGCGTCGAACTCAGTCTTCTCAATCTCAAGAGCAGAGTTTATGAGAGCAATCTTGGCTTTTTCTACTCTCTTTGGCATGCCGCCATGTACAACTTCTTTGTCCAGTACAATACCTTTGATCAATTTAGTATCGCGCAAGCTGCCTCCAGCCTTCTTTTCTACCTTGACATCATCAATATCGAGCCTAAAACCAGAGTCAGTCTTTTCAGAGACCGCAAGGGCCGCGTCAACTACTATATGAGCAAGTTCATCGGACTCTCCTGACACTAGCTTTGTTTGCATTGCTGTCTTGGCTATTCTTATTAGCTCTTGCTTTTCATTGCCGGCAATCTTGTGTGCCATGGTGTTTAACACTTCAATAGCCTTCGTCGCAGCCTTTCTGTAGCCGTCAACAATGACCGTAGGGTGGACATCCTTGTTGACAAGCTCTTCGGCCTTTTCAATAAGTGCTCCAGCGAGCACCACTACAGAGGTTGTACCATCTCCTACTTCATTGTCTGTAGCCTTGCTAATCTCTACCATCATCTTGGCTGCAGGATGCTGAACGTCTATTTCTTTGAGAATTGTAGCACCATCGTTTGTTATTGTTACATCACCAAGAGTGTCGACAAGCATCTTGTCCATCCCTCTTGGACCAAGTGAACTTCTAACTATTTCAGCAATTAGCTTTGCAGCAGTAATGTTGTTCTTTTGGGCATCTCGGCCTTTGGTCTGTGCTGTACCTTCCTTGAGAATTAACACCGGGACGCCTCCAGCTGAACCCTGTTGTATTGACATTTTTCACATTTCTCCTAAAATTATAAATTTAGAGGGACTGTGTGGGATATTTTAAATTTGCTGTAAGGTTATTATATGCTATTTCGCAAGCCTGATGCGAACTATCCCATTGATGTACTGGATATACTTTACTACAGGGTTAACCGCAGTGTCTGGCAACTTCGCCAATAGTTCATACTTCCTGGTTCCACGTGCAACTATCCGTACTTGCCGCGTTTCTGGTTCGTATCTTGCACTGATATCTGAAGCATCTGATATGCCGCGAATCTCGGCAATTACCTCGTAATAGTCTGGCCCCTCTATCACCTCAGGTGTGGCAGTAATAACATCCTCGATTCTAGGCCGGACATTCCTTGCCATTGGATTTCGAAACGTTGGCCTGGTTTGAACTTCTTTTGAAACATTTCTGTATTTTACGGAGTTAGGTAATGCCCTCCATGCAAGCCCGGTAAGGGCACCAGCAACAAAACCGCCAATGTGAGCAAGATATGCGACCCCTGTTTCACCTGCGGGACCCAGTTGGCCGATAACGGCAAAGATCAACTGCAGTATAAACCAAAATGGTATGTAGACCAGTACGGGTATACGAACTGTGTAGATAAAGAATACGGCTATTATGGTAAGAATGTTGGCTCTTGGGTACATGACAAGGTAAGCCCCAAGTACGCCCGAAATTGCACCAGATGCACCGACTGCTGGTGTTTCTCCCTGCCCAGTTGAAACAGCATAAAAGCTGTGGGCAAGTGCTGCTGCTGCTCCCCATCCAAGATAAATAAGTATATACTTTATCCTACCATATCTGTCTTCAATATTGTCCCCAAACACAAAAAGAAATATCATGTTGCCAATGATATGAGCAATTCCTCCATGCATGAACATTGATGTAATGATCGTAGGCGCGCTACTAGGAAAGTCATTGACTATCCTGTTTGGAACTGCTCCATATGTCATAAATATATCTTGAGTTGCACGTGGGTCTGAGAAGAAGCCTGTGGCTGATGCCTCCCAGATAAAGACGATCACATTTATGGCAATCATGCCATAATTCAGGTACGGCCTTCCATGCACACGTTCTGTATCATCGTGTATTGGGAACATACTACCCGAGTCTACTTGTAGGAATGTATCGACACATGAAATAAGCCTTTGTGCTATTAAAAGCCAAAGGGGTTTGTATTTGGCATATCATTTCCACCTTTTTCCGCATGGGCTTTTCTTTTATGTCGCTTCATCCTTTCCTTATCATCAAAGATCATATTGCAGTGCTCGCATTTCCACACCTTTTGCTCGCTGCCGCCTCTTATTTTACTAAAGAGATCCATCAACTGTCGCATCGACGTACAGGTTCATTAAAGTTGCGATTCTGGGAAGAATTCAATATATAGATGCCTTAAGAAATGTATACAGAGTAAATCAGGATAACGGCGTGTAAAGTGTTTGCAGTCTAATGTGAAACCACGACAACATTATAGTTACATTAGCTATCTTGCAATATACTAATAATATTTCTTGATATGTTCTTTGCACTAACGAGTAAAAATATTTCTTCTTCTGCAAAGTACTTCGAGTGATGTACGCTATTGCCTCATTACTCCATGACTATCATAGTCAATGTAGATTTGACGCCGTTGAGCTTTCGAAGCTTCCAGGTAATCGTTTCCTTTACTTTATCCATAGTGTCAGATTCAACCTGTGCTACTATGTCGTAAACACCGTAAACTTGATAGACCTCCTTGACGCTTTCAAGTTTTTTCAATTCATTAACAAGAGAATCCTCACTCCCAAGTTCGGCATTCATGAGAACAAAAGCTTTTGGCATGAATGCTTGATGAAGTCTGATGTATAAAAATATGATCTATACCTCATTCTTCAACTTGCTTTCGTCAAATGCACTGGCCTTTTCCCACTTGTATGCAAACAGGTCAGAGCACCATTCAAGAAATTCTTTGTCTTCGCCATAAAACATAGTATTTAGATCTGCTTCACCTCTCATGTTAGGAAAGAGCACGCATCCCTGCTTTTCGTTAAATATCGTCATCACCTTTACCTCAGGCAGCATCCTGCGCTCAACTAAGCCTGTGCTGATGAAATTGCGCCATCCAACCTTTTGGAGAATCTGTGTTCGACCTTTTGGGACAACTGCATTAGCTGCAAAAATATAGGAGAATCTTACACCTTTCTCTACTCTACTGCTCACTGTTTCAATGAGGTCGAGCGGTACTTGTGCCATGATCTCTTTAATATATTGCTCAGATTCAGCATAGAGATTCTTCCAGCGTTGAAGTATTGCCATGACGCCGTGTACTATTTCACAGCTCTGAAATGTTCCCATCCTCTGGATAAACTTGGTCGGTAGATCGCCGAGACTATGGTCAAGGAAAAATTCCTTGTTGCGATAAAGAAAATCATAACTTGGCATTAACGTTACCACTGTTCTGCCGTAAACAGTTAACATCAGCTCACCTTCTCTGCCTTTGGCTACCAATCCTGCCTCAATCAGGCGTGTCATATTGCGGTGTGCTTCTTGCATAGTAGCGTTAAGCTCTGTGGCAAGCTGGGAAAGGCGATAGTTCTTTTGATTGAGCTTCGTCAGCATCAAGAGACGGAGGTCACCGGCAAGCTCAAAAAATAAAGACCCGACGCCTTCATTAGGCTCCTGATCTGACATCCGGCATTTACACACACCACAGGTTTAAAAACCTGTCAAGCTGAACCAGCTGCCTTTAATATAAGAGCAAGAATTATAATTTGGCTAAACTCACTGCATGGATATAATGGGCGAAAAGAAAGCCATCTCGGCTTTAGTAAGCGGAGGAGAAGCCAATGCAGGACCGCCGTTGGGTCCAGCAATGGGTCCAATGGGAGTAAATGTGCTGCAGGTGGTAAACACTATTAACGAAAAGACAAAGGATTTTCCCGGCATGAAAGTTCCAGTCAAAGTAGAGGTCGATACGGAAACAAAAAAGTTCACGGTCGAAGTTGGCATCCCGCCGACAGCTGCTCTAGTGGCAAAAGAGACAGGGATAGCAAAAGGCTCAGGTACCTCTGGCACTAATTATGCGGGCGACCTGTCGATAGCAAGTGCTGTCAAAATAGCCAAGATGAAGATTGATGGATCATATGCTAAGGATCTAAAAGGTGCTGTCAAAGAGGTCATTGGGTCCTGCGTCAGTATGGGTGTAAAGGTGGAAGGCAAACCTGCAAAAGAAATATACGCAGATATTGCTGCAGGAAATCATGATGCGCTTCTCACTAATTCATAACAATAACAGCAAAACTATTAACCACTGGGAATAAAACTCCCTATAACCGCGATTAGACAGAGATCATTTAG
>JBQGBZ010000020.1:0-1372 GCA_052038215.1 Nitrososphaera sp. | reverse complement strand
ATCAAAAAATTGTTGTTGATGTTGTTCATTATGATCCTGATTTGACCTGTGTTTGATTTGAAGTGCTGTCATGTCATTTATTTCTATTCTCTCTAGTAATAATATGCTAAGAGAAACTAATAGAACTACATAAAACTTGCTGCAAATCTTCGGCAAAAATTTTTACCGAAGAGCTTCGAATGTTGTCTCATTCAATAGGCCAAAAATGCTCTTCGATCAAGCAAAGGCTCGAAGACCTTCCAACTCGTGCTACTTACTATGTTGTGTGTTTTTTACTCGGCCGGGTGCAATTTTGCTAGTTATGCTCAATACCCTCAGCTTTGCAATTTACTCCTTTGCTTTTGAGCTTCATTACAACCCTTATTGACATTCTTTCCATCTGGCAATAAGTAACGCTGGAGAGGGATATCATAATGAGCAAATAGTTTATAGTATCAATGTCGTCTTTATTCAAGACACCATAAGAACAGCGTGATCAAAACAGATGGACAAGCGAAGAGAGGTTTTAGTAATATATCGACTAAAGTTCAGATCCGAACATGATTTTGAAAAAGCTGTACAAACTTTGAGTTTTGGACAAAACATGGGAAAATACCTAGAGTCGTTGCAGAGATCTTTTTGTCTACAACCACCTCAACCAAACTACCCAATGATGGCCCCACCTGAGGTAAATTTCTGCAAAGAAGATCTTGTCATTTATGTATGTTCCTACGAGTTAGGACAGTATACGAAAGGCGCACCGACTAGGGATATCTTGGGAGAAGAGATGGCAGAGAGGATGCCACGATTTCCCCACTATTATGAGGTCTTCTTGAAGAGCACTTTTGGACCAACTGCAGATGTAACGGTTGCAACAGGTGAACATGATTACTGACTGACTACTACTATTATGTACATCATAGCAAGCTCAATTCGATATTCAGTCTCTGTTGCTGCAAAGATGATGACTTTATGCAGATCCGGTTACTGTCAATTTAATTACATGTAGTGGCACAGCCTTATGTAAAGCAGCAGCCAGGATACAGCCACTACTGCATTGCGGTTGCTTCTTTTGGTCTCTTCCTCCCAGTCCATCTGACGAGATATCTTAACCATCACTAGAGCCTTCAGTGCTCAAGTAGAATACGACGCTTACTGTTGTTGAGACTTCTTGCTGCCCAGGCAGAATTGGTGTAGGAGCTGAGACACTGTCCGCTGCTTCTGCAGCTGCACCTTCTCGAAGGCCGACGCTATATACTGGAAAGTCGATAGGATTCAGAGTCGCGCTCTGAACACCGGATACTGTCATTGCAAGGGCTTCGGCTGCAATGTTTGCTCTCTGGCGTGCATTGGCTATTGCGTCTCTAATTAGGCTGTCACGTATTTGCTGTTG
>JBQGBZ010000019.1:0-19478 GCA_052038215.1 Nitrososphaera sp. | reverse complement strand
TAAGTGAGCAGCCTGCTGACACCACACTTGACTTTCTAGTAGATGGCATAATTGAGTTGAGGCAAAGTTGTTATGATAACCTAAGAGTGAGACAAATATTTCTTCAAAAGCTACGTGGCACTCGCATAAATCGTCCATCTTATCTCTATACAATCGAAAATAGCATATTCTATAGTTTTACACCATACCAGAGAATCAATTTTGAGATACAGAAAAGAGATGCAGCAGATCTCTTTGACGGTCCAACGCGTGATAGTATCAAAACTGGATATCCTGATCTGGATGCTTCACTTGGCAGCGGCTTTCCAAGAAAAGGCATGGTTTTACTTGAGTTAGATTCTCATGTTAACATGACAATCGCATTATTATTTCTTCAAAGGATTGTATCAAATCACGTTCTGAGTGGAAACCCTGTGGTGTTACAGCCCGCCAGCTGGATGCAGTCGTCTTCAATTTTACGCTTCTTCGAGACATCTCTTCCTCCAACCAAAAAGAGTCTCTTGAAGATCATAGGTACAGGCAAAAATCCAAGCGCCGATCGACTGGTTGGAGCTCTTGTCAAGATGAAGCATAAGTACCGCAACAAGGTTCTTATTAATATCATGTCGAATGAATCTCTACAAAACACCCATGGAACTATAAACGTAAGAGGTATATTGACAAACAAGTTATCCAGCATATTGACCCATGCAGACCTTTCAATAGCTCTCCTCACCCGCTCACAGGCTGATATATTCGACTTTGTTTCAGAAATATCAACTATTCACCTTCGGCTGATAATGATAAATGATACGCTATTTTTGCAGTCACTTGTCCCGTCGTCTAACTTGTATTCTCTAATACTTGACAGGAGCTCACACTTGACACTCAAACCCGTCGTCTGACTAAGTGCTTAGATGGTAGTATTCATCTGCCAAATTCTCTTCAATACCAACTGGAAGTAATTCTTTCATCTGATCATAGTAGGATAGAAATCTGCTTCCTTTCGGTGTTATCCTATACAATATCTTCTCTCCATTGCTGACCTCATGAACAAGGCCACTTTTGATAAGCGAATCCAAATATAATTTGCACTGGTCATTACTCAGCATTGCTTTATACATTATTTTGGTGCGAGTCTCTTCTTTGTTCACAGACTTTAAGATTGCAGCGATGACTTCATAGCGACTGCGATTCTTCATTTAAGCGGACACAACAACACATACATTTCATATAATCACTGTCATTCATTATAGTAGAAGTATTTAATGCATCAAAGTATTATTTAATTGGTCTGAATCCTGCGGTGTTAGTATCTTAAACTAGGCAATCGAAGGGGGTGGTGCCTTTGTAAATAGCGCCGCCAACTGCTTGTAATGAGCAATAAACTTCTTACCAAGATCAGTAGTCTTGTATATGTAGCGTTTTGAATTCGGTCGTTCCTGTATAATCTCGAGCATTCCACTGTCAAGCAGGAATTCAAGATATTGGTTTATCTGCTTGGAATTCAGATTACATCGATACATTACATGTGTCTTCCTAGCCCCATTTTCACACATTAACAATATAAATTCAATTATCTCTAGCCATCCTCTGTTACTCCAGCCCGCAGCATTTAATGGCAACTTACTACAGAAACTCAACCTATTGGATTTAATGTTAAACATACTTTCTAAGCCAACAAGAACCTAGAAGATTCCTAAGTATGCCTTCCATCATCGTAATAGCAAATGCAGCCTTCTCACTTATGGGATGCTATGTTCACATTTTTAATCCGTGCCAAGTAAGCTGCCTATCCACTGCATTACAGGTCACTAGGTAATCCGGGGCTCCCCGTCTGGAACTCTCATTTGAATACATTTTTAAGTTCTATTCGAGACGGATAAAGGATATCTTGTAGTACAAATAATATGTTATTATTACCATCTTGGAAAGTCATATTCTGTCGCCACTAGCCGAGTCTGCAAGAAATGCTGATGCTACGGAGTTTATGCAACTAATTAGGCAGGCAGACTATGTGCTTGAGGAGAACAGGCGAATGCAATGCATAGCAGGCGGACGTATCACTAGTGGCCTTCTAGAAATATACGATTTGGAAAACTTAGTAGTAATAGGTGACATACATGGCGATTGCAAGTCACTGTTTCAAATTCTGTGTAATATAAGTTACAGGAAATTTTTGTCGAAGCCGCTGAATAAACTTGTATTTCTTGGTGATTATATCGATAGAGGAGCCGATTCCATCGGTATAGTGTATTCTGTAAGCTATCTGAAAAGCAAGTATCCTGACTCGGTTATACTTATGAGGGGAAATCATGAGGCCCCTGCAGAATTTCCTTTTTCTCCACACAATTTCCCTTACGACATAGAAAAGCGGTATGGCGACCGCTGGAAGGAGATCTATGTGGGGATACTATCGGTTTTCAAAAAGCTAACCATTGCAACAATGGTAAAACAGAAACTACTCCTTGTGCATGGCGGGCTTCCTACTCGAGAGGGAACGGCCTCAAACTTTCGGGAATCAATAGCATCTGCTAATGAAAGCCAGGCCAGAAATAGTGTGCTTGAAGAGATATTGTGGAATGACCCACGGCAAGTCCTGGAAAATAAAGGTCACGTAATGTCAAGTCGTGGTCTTGGAAGATATTTTGGGCCCAGTATCACTCGCAACTGGTTACAGGCGACAGGCGTGAAGGCGATAATACGGGGCCATGAGCCATGCCAAGGCTTCAAACTTGATCATGAGAATATGATCATGACTCTGTTTTCTTGTAAGGACGTTTACCCCAATTCCTCAGCTGCTTATCTTGAACTAGACGCAGCCACACTGGATACTATCAAGGACGCAAAGGATCTTTCCGCTCATGTTAAATTCCTAGGGTAGCCTTGATCTCTTTACATCTTTTCCGAAGTGAAACAGTCGAAATATCCGCCACTTGACATATCTCTACCTGTCGGAGGAATTCGTTACAATTCTGAGATGCAAGGTATATGACAGCCCCCGCCAGTGCCCTTGGGTTCTTTCCCAACGAAATGCGGTTCTGCTGTACATTTGTGTAAATACGAAGAGCCTCACGTTTCGTCCTTTCACTCAAGTCTAGCCTGTTTGCTATCAATGTAACGTAGTCCGGACCATGCAATACTGGCATTTGCAGAGATAATTCCCTCAGAATGAGCTTATAATGAGCCATGACATCCTTACTCGAAATGTTACAGACCGCTGCAACATCTGCTACAGTCTTTGGAGTGGCAGTCTCCCTGCAGGCTGCGTAAAGTGCTGCTCCGACAAGCCCTAATGTTGACCTACCCTTCGCTAGTTTTTTCAATGCGGCTTTGCGGTATATGTAAGCTGCACTTTCCATGACTGCCTGGCTAAGATACAATTTGTCGCCAAAATTGTTCAGAAATTTAAGCGCTTTTTCAAGATTTCTTGAAATAGAATCATTGAGCTGTGATCTGTTGTTCCAGGTTCGTAGCCTTTGCATTTTCAATTTTTGAGCCGGCTCTAGCGTCTTTCCTCTTGCGTCGGTATCATCCAAACCAATGAGCGTTGATAGCCCCTTGTGATGCACTGCAAGTGATTCGGGCATCCCTGTCCTTGTCCTGTCTCCATATTCGGATGAGTTGAGAACACCAGCTGCATTATCCGCATGAAAAATCCTGTCATCTGCAACACAGCCGCATGAGGAACATACAAATTCGCTCGAAACCATGTCAAATATAACCGTTTCACTCTCGCAATGTTTACAAAATGTCATATTATCTTTAGAATGTATTTGTTGTTCAGCTGGTTCCATCGTGACTACGTATTAAGCTCCGCTATTATTTCTAGTTTTTCTAGAAATCGCAGATTCATATTTCTGGAGCTATATCACTGGAATAGTCAACTTGTTATAACACTTCTCATTTTGATATTCTAAAGGGCTTTAAAAAGGGGATTCTCGAAGTCATGTCCTTGTAAACTGTTTCTAGAATACATTCATTATTAAAACGACCATCTTTACTGGCTAGTGTGATAGATAATGCTTTTATAGCTATCGCCATGTTTTTTTGGCTTTCATACGTTCCGGTTGCGATGATTTCAGTTTGGAGGATCATCAAGAACAGAAAGCTGTTTGTCGAGGAGGACTTCTCCAGCCCATTTTTTAAAAATTCCTTTATAATTTTTCAGATAACAACCCGCTCTGCGACTAGGACATCTGTGGTTAAGCGCGGTATCCGATCAATCATAAATTCGGCACAAGAGATAGGCTTTTGCAATTATCAGATCACTGTAGTAACTGACGATCCTCAAGATCGATGGACCCTTAGAAGGGAAAGGTGCGAAGTTGTGGTCGTGGAAAAAAGCTACCGTACAAATGCAATAAAAAAAGGTCGAGCTCTACAATACGCAGTAGAATATCGCCGGCAGATTGCGAAGAATACTAGCAAACGATGGATATTCCATATGGATGAGGAGAGCTATGTGACATCACAGACGATTCTTGCTCTTCTAAAATTCATTGCCAAAGGTAACGGAGTTGTGTCTGAAGGACCTATATTTTATCCCTTAAAATTTGAGTCAGCAAACCTACTCACTGCATTAGCTGAGTCTGTAAGGCCGTTTGCATGCTATGATTGCGTCTCACAGATGAGAAATCCCCCACCGCTGCACATGCATGGTAGCAACCTATTGGTTAGATCAGATATTGAAGATGACATCGGATGGAAATTTGGACACACGCTTGCGGAGGACCAGATGTTCGGCTATAAAGTTTACGAAAAGTTCGGTTATGGATCTCTAGGGTGGCATGGTGGAATATTACTAGAGCAACCTCCTTTAAACCTAAAGGATCATTTCTTCCAGAGGCGTAGATGGTTCTTAGGAACAATGCAAAACCTTGACAAATTTCCACGGTGGCATCGATATAAAGTCATGATCAAATCTGTGACTCTTTTCCTAGGCTTTGCGTCTGGAGTGGCATCAACCGCCCTACTGATAAACGCATACATATCTCCAATTTTCGTGCAATCGTTACAAGGGCTAGAAGCGATAAGCTCTGCCATCCTGTTGCTTCCCAGCCATGTCGACCCACTTTCTGCCTTTGACTCTATCCTGGTTTCAACCTTAACAGCCCCTCCGGTCGAATTTGCAACTAGTGCAATCCTTACCTTCGCAACAGTAGTATGGCTAAGTTCATATCAGCTGGGGCTGTTTCTGAACTTGCGGTACTCAAAGATAAAAAGATCTAAAAAAATACTCCTACATTTAAAGACTCTAGTTCTGTGCCCTATCTTAGGACTTATCGAAACGTTCCCAGCTTTTTGGGCAACTATAGAATATGGCGTTAAGAAAAGACAAATATCAGAAACAGTGAATGTATATGACTTTTACGTTATAAACAAATGAATGTTAAGAGCTTTGATTTGCTAGTATCTCTGTCGCGTTCGCGAGGAGACGAAATTGTAATGAAAATGTTGAATTCGATTAGAGGTGTGATGATTTGCTAATAGAGGTCTCACATCTACATAGCATTTACTCTACCATGTTTCTTTGTCTGGCATGTATGAAATCTTGAAAACCTTAAGATCTTCTGCTGCTTCAACGTTATGATGAATGTGCCGTGCCTCATTGACTAGCTGAGATGTATCATTATACCGTGCGCTAAAATGTGTAAGTATCAGTTTATCAACTTTTGATTTTTTTGCTACTGTCGCAGCTTCGGCTGCGGTGGAATGACCATTTTGAATAGCTTTTTCGAGCTTATCCTCGCTGTAAGTGGATTCAAAGACTAGTACATCGCAATCTCTAAAGAATCTGGTCAGCTTATCTGTCGGTCTTGTATCCCCTGAGATGCCTATCTTCCTACCTTTTCGGGGCGGTCCGACTATCTGACTTGCTCTTATTAGTCTTCCCTGGTAAGTGATGTCTTCTCCATGCTGAAGCTTGCTATACAGATTTCCCTCGGGTATTCCTAGCCTCTTTGCCTCCCTCACATCAAATAAGCCTGGTCTCTCAAACTCCTCCAGACAGTATGCGAAAGACGGAACTGAATGCAGGGCCTGACAGCAAGAAACTTGATAGTCTCTTTCTCTAACTAACACGCCTTCTTTCTCTATTTTGCGCACTGTAATATCAACTGTAAGCCTGAAATTTATGATGCGCATATTTTCCCGAAGGAATTCTTCAACTCTAGGCTCGCCATAAATGTCGACACGCTTTTCTCTTCCTTGAAGGTCCATTGTCTGAAGCAATCCTAACAGACCTACGCAATGGTCGGCATGCATATGTGTAACAAAGATTTTCATTTTCCTATTCATTCCCAGCCCAGCTCTGATGAAGTTGCGTTGCATTCCCTCTCCAGCGTCAAAAAGCAATAACTCACCTCCTCTAACTCGGACAATTGAAGACAAACAACGCCAAATAGTTGGAGCACCTGAAGAAGTACCAAGAAAAACGAGCTGCATATCGACCATCTGGCTTGATTATGATAACGGTGACCAAATTTATGCTAATGGCGAGCATTGAGCGCTGCTACTATTTCTGAACCCAGTTCGACCTTTGAATATTCCCCCGGCACCGAATTTGTAGAGATTATATCATTAACACCCGCAGAGTTGATTTTTTTAGCTGCGTCTTGGACTAATAGAGCATGGGCACACATTGCGTATACTCTGCCTACTCCAAGCTTCCGAAGAACTTCAGCCGCTTTGATGACGCTGCCACCGCTGCTTATTATATCGTCTATTAGTATCGCATCTCTTTTAGAAAGATCCACATCTATGTTTTCATCTATAGTTACCTCACCTGTGAGTCTGTGGCGTGATTTTTTCAAAGAAATGAAGTCTATATTGAGATGTCGGGCAAACTCCTTTGCTCGGTTGGTTCCACCTGCATCAGGTGACACTGCGATGGGATCGCGCAATTTCATATTGGCGGCATAGTCTGCAAGCAGTCGAATCGACGAAACATTTTGAATGCTCTGAAAGTATGACATCGCAAGTTGACTGTGTATGTCCACAGTGATGACGTGTTTTATTCCTATTGTTTCAAACAATTTGGCGACAAGAGCAATGCTCACTACCTCTCCTTCTAGAAAGGCCCTATCCTGACGGGCGTAAGCAAGATATGGAATGACTGCACACACATCTTGTGCGCCTTCGTCCATGCACTTTTTTGCCATCATCAATAGCTGCATTATGTGCCTGTCAGTAGGAGGGTGGGTTGATTGTACAATAACGCAGTTCTTCTGCAACTTGCCAAGTCTAATGCTACTCTCGCCGTCTGAGAATATTCTTAGGCTGGCCACCGCGAGCTTGGCTTGAAGACCCTTTGCAATGTTGTTGGCAAGATCAAATGATCCTGGCCCAGTTACTACTGATATTCCACTCAATGTTTCAGACAGGTAGAACATCGCATCCTAAATAACTATTCTCAAGGAAACTGGAATTCTTCGACTAGCAGTCAATCTGCCAAGATTTTGGTAGTGAGGCATGTGACGGTCACATTATTGTTTTTTGCAAGGATCTACTTGGACTTGTTGTGGCTTTATGATCTTATATCGAACCAATTTCTTCTAGGGAGAAACACACACTCATGTGTACTTTTTCACATTTCCAAAGTGCAAAATCAAAGCCAAACTATACTTATTAATGATAGACTTAGACAGACTCACGTCGGCAGGAGGCAAGCACGTGATCGCCTCTGCTTATCTAAGAGGTAAGGAATAGTTTTGGGCACTTAGTTCTGACGCTTAGGACTTGTGTATCTATGATATCGCAATTCAGATTTTTAGATTGTGAACCTATGTATGCGGCCTGTATTGTCAATTTCTGAAAGCACATCTACGATCTTGGTCATATCAATTCCATAATATGTCTCGCTTGTTCGGTCAAGCTTTCTTCTAGCCCTATGCAATATAGAGAGACAAATATCCTGCTCATCTTTTTCATCATGTACGAATGCGGCAGCTACGAGTATGATTCCGTTAAGGATTTCCTTTTCGGTTCCAGTTGAGTTTTTCCACACATACTCAAGAACTTCATGAGCTTCCCAATACCTTTCATCATTGAATAGCTCTCTTGCGCGCATAATGGCTTTGTCCTTTTCCAGGTGACGCTCGATAATTTCATCATAGTTGGCTAATGGAGCAATGACTTCAATCCTTGCTAGTATTGATCCTAGATCCTCGCCCACCGGTATGCTGATGTCAAACTCGATGTATTTCTTTGAAACTCGAGCATCTCGAATGCTCGCGTCGGGCTCGACAAGTTCTCTTGCCTTATGGAGTAGCAGGGTAGCTTCCTTCGGAGAGTAAGGCAATGTATTCTGTAGATGCAACATATATCGTTTCATACAATCATATGACATTATTGTGCTAAAAATATTAGACCCTAGGCGAGCAGGCTTTCTTATCTCACCCTATTCTCTTAGTTACATGCAAACATAGCTATTATGGAATGTATTGCATAGAGTGAAAATGAAAAATCTCTAGCTATTGCGATAACTGCCAAGAATGTTGATGCTACTTCTTTTGATGAGCCCAATTTGGTCCAATTATCAAAAAGGGAGGACTACTAATCTCCTTTGAAATACAAGCTCTCAGTAATTAAGGCGCAACTATTAAAAAAATCATACTAGCAGTAAACAATGCTTGAAGGCTCATGACAGGAGCATAAATGTAGTCATCACCTCTCTAACTTCATTCAGGAAAGTGCTAATTCGTCTTTATGATTTCAAGCAATAAATATCCGCATCAAACGCAGCAAGATAATGAAAACGCTGAATATCGACGAGCAAACATACAGAAGATTAACATCAACCATGAACGATATGGTGCATATAGAAAAGCGCAACCTTAGCTTCGAGGACGTAATAAACCGATTAGTAGACGTATACCAAGAGCGCCTAGCGTTAAGTGGAGAAAATGCCGGTGGCTAGGAAATGCCAAACTTGTGAAAGTTCATTTAGCCTGACAATTAAAATCAGGCTTGTTTAATTACATTCTACGAATGTACAAATTTTGGCATATTGATAAGAGCCAGTGTTGCCCAAACGCTAATAGGGTTGTCCATATACAGATCGCTTAGCGTGTCGTATAGCATGCATATGTTAGCTATGCCAGGAATGGCGCTTGTTATCATACTATCGTTTAGCACAAGTGCATATTCTACTGACGAATCCGTAAAGATAATTGCAAATTCATCTTTTGTTGACTCTGAGGGTAAACTAAACGTCGTAGGAACAATCAGGAATACTGGGAACTTACCAATCCAGGCAACGATTGGGTTAGAGGTGGTGGATCGAAACGGAATTAGGCTCGAGCATGAGCCCACGTATGGTCGTATCGTATGGCCGCTGAACGACTCGCCTTTCAAATTCGTAGTTGAATCTGGAACTGCAGGCCTTCCATTCATAGCAGATGTTAATGAAGTTGAAACAACACATGTCACAGATATGATAATACTTAACTATACTAGCATGGCTATTGGAGATGAAAAGGCTTTTGTGGGAACAGTCAAGAATAACGCTCCCTTTGACATTCACAATCTGAGCGTTTTTGCCTCAGTACGCGACGAGAATGCGACCCAGCTTGATAGCGTAAGAAGTAATGTGATACCTGTTCTGAAAGCAAATGAGGAGAGACCATTTGTAGCTTTTCCTGACGCTGCAATTAAATCAAATGTGTACTATTACAGCTGCGCAGGCCTTGACCTCGATGCTCCAATAACAACAATAGATACCGGTGAAGGTAAGTTTATCGCTTATAATCTAAAGGCCGCCGCTCTGGTAAGCGGAATACGATATGAAAATGAAACCGATAGTATAACTTTTGGAATAAGGCCTTATGCTCCAGCAGGCGGATCTGTGAGCCTTATGATATCACAAGAGTCCCTTGATCAGAATGTGCAAGTGGTGTTGGATGGCGACTTGCATGAACCTGCGATTAGAGCTGACGGAAAGACATTTTATATCGACTTTTTCGTCCCAAATGGCCAGCATGAGGTGCAAATCCAGGGGGTGACAAATATGCCTGAAATGCAGTTTGCGCTGAGGGGGCAAGAGGAATAATAATAATAATAATTTCAACTCTGGCAGGTTTAGTGAATACAGTGCAGCATTTAAAATCTGATAGGAACCCGGACATCAAATGTATATTACTCTAATAGAGAAATCATCAGATGGTTTGAGGCTAAGCATCTACGATGAAAGCCTAGTATCACTTGAAACAGAGTCTTTTAAGGACTCGTATACTTTAAATTTTCAGTTGCAGGCTCTAGCAAAAAAGCGTGGGATCGAAAAGAGCATACTGGTCATACATGATAAGGACAAGAATAAAGTTAATCTTTTGCTAGCCCACGAAGAAAATTTATTCTTTGTCAGCTAGCCGGTAGTTTCTCTTTGCAATTGCAACCTTCATTGTGGAGTGACATGCTGGACACTCAGCCCAGTTTCTGCCTCCGAAATATTGCCATTCAAACCCACATTTCTTATAGGTGCATCTTAGCCACTTACCAATTGGTGTCTTATGCCAATTGTCCTGCAGTGGCTTTCTCGCTCGACGTGCAGATCTTGGTTTTCCATTGGACCGCAAATAAGGCAAACAATTGTTATTAAATTCTCTTGGTTAAAGATATTATGATTATTATAATACATTATAAGTCTCCGAAAGCCTTAGACTTGAGAACCAATAAATCGAAGTGCATATAGTTATATCTAAACAGAAAGCAAGCTTGGCACTCAAACGATTCTGCTGCTAACTACGACCCTTAAAAAGCAATACTGAATGTCTCATTTGGTGGCCTTAATTGAGGCCAAGAAATAAAGCTTCCCTGTTGGGAGCCTCTACTCTTTTGCCATAAAGCTTTTCTATGGACAAACGTACGAGAATTGTATTGGCTAAACGTCAGTTTACAATAGATACGGGGAAGGAGCAAATAGCCGTTGAAGGCCAACTGCATAGAAATGTTGCAGTCAAATATCTTATGAGGAGGCGAAGGTCGCTCTTAATGACCAAGAACTCTGAAAAAGTAGAAAAGTTATGGGAAGACCTCCCAAAAAATATCAAGATAATAGGTAAGCAGGTGACCAGAGAATATAAAGTAAAGTGGGAACGGCTTGGGACTGAAGAGTTCGAAGGTTCACGGTTTGCCTTCACGCTATTTGATCTACACGACAAAGCAATGAATTCTGGTTCAACTGATTTCGTAAGTTCCTAAAAAATCAAACCAAGCCTGTCTAGTTTCAGGTTTAGCCTGATTTAGCCTCCCAATGAATCTCTATTGTTTTTACGGATCTCCCGCCACATTTGGGGACTACAAAGTAAATTTTTTAACATGTTGTTTAACAATCGCCAAACCAATTAATGATCAAAGCTTCGGACGCCCCACTGCAAATGAGCTAACATGCATAAACAATTGATTTAGGTGTTGGCAGAGATTTATGGTTATAGCTGCACTTCTGCTGTAGTCACTTTTTTTGTGGTTTGCAGGCATTTGACTCATTTACGAGCGTCTTGAATGAGCGGCTCAAAACTTGAGATACACAAAGAATGATAATCAACGATCACAAGTGGAATGTACATCAGAGAGCGTACTGAATTGATGAAATGAGAGTCCACTCCGTTAGCAAATATGTTACTTTGCATGCAAGGATCAATACAACAAAACTTATATCAAAACTATCCCAAAATTCATCTATTATTTCACGCAAAGTTCATTCAGAAAAAAAAGGAATTAGGGTACTTGGCATAGCTGAAACTTTCAAAAAATTCAGCAAGAAATCGATTCTTGCAGGAGTAGTTATGCGACGAGATCTCATAATCGACGGTATGACATATCAAACCGCCACGATAGGGGGAGATGATGCGACCCAAAGTATAATTTCAATGTATGCTATGCTCGCAAGAGAGGACATCAATTGCATCATGTTAGATGGACTTGTGATCAGCATGTACAACATTATAGATGGCGGCCAAGTTGCTGGAGAAACAGGTCTCCCTGTGATTGCAATCACGTTTGAAGATTCAAAGGGGCTTGAAGATGTCATCAAAAGCCACTTTGATAATTGGGAGGACAAACTCGCACAATACCAGAAGCTAGGACAGCGTGAGAAAGTGACCCTGAAAACCGGCAAGAATCTTTTCGTTCGGTGCTGGGCCGTGAATCGGGAGAAAGCCCTTGCTATACTTAATTCTTTCACAAGACAGGGCTCTGTTCCTGAGCCAATTAGAGTAGCGAAGATTGCAGCACGTTCACATGCTAATGCTTTAAATTATGAGTTAATAAAGAACTAGCAATTACGGTGGGGTGGCAGAGCGGCCATGCGTTCGCCTGCAGACGGCGCCAGCGGTTAGCGAATTTATAGGGGTTCGAATCCCCTCCCCACCTCTCATAACCCTAAAAGATCAAGCTTGAAAATAACATAGCTCAATACACTCGGTCAAATAATGTGAGGCTTATCTCCATACCATTTTCATTCTAGTTTTAAGATAGAATGATCTGCTCTGTTTGTGCATCCGAAGCGTCTTTTTTGAGGTAGTAGGAGGAGGACTACTAAATCACGCCGACGGACTTTGCAAGTTCAAAGGCAGATTTTTTGTCCAGCCTAACCTTGCTTAAGATTGTATATCTATCGGGACGCAGGGATTGGGCTGCCATCAATGCCCTCACCACATATTCTTCGGTCAACTTAATCTGCTGTGCCTTAGTGGGGGCACCAATATTTTCCAGTGTTTCTACTATCTTTAGCCAGTCAAGACCGTGCAGCTTTGCCATCATTATTGTGCCTATGCCGACCCGCTCCCCATGGAGCCCGAAATTTGGACCCGCAACGTATTCCACTGCATGGCTGAAGAGATGCTCAGCTCCAGAGCATGGCCTGCTACTCCCCGCAATACAAGCAGCAACCCCAGCACTTATGAGCGCTTCAACAACCGTACGAATGCTGAATTGGTTCTTGCCTCTTAGTTTGTCTGACTCCTCAACTATTATTTTAGCACTCATATAGGCAAGATTAGCCGCATAACTGCCAAAGTACTCTCCGATATCGTCTCTGGCAAGCTCCCAGTCCTTAACTGCAGTGATTTTAGCAACTAAATCACCGCACCCCCCTGCCAAAAGTCGAGAGGGCGCCGCTAACATAAGTCGGGTGTCAGCGACGACCCCAATGGGCGTGCTTGCTCTTATGGAATGTGGCTTGTTGGTACCTCTTATAGAAACAAACGGACTTGAGATCCCGTCGTGGGATGCCGATGTTGGCACACTTAAGAAAGGTTTCCCTATCCTGAAGGCTGTCATTTTGGCTATATCGACAGATCGTCCCCCACCGAAACCAATTACAAAATCAGGCAAAGTGTTTGCCATCTTACCCTGGAGTACACTAACAATATCCATCGATGCATGACTTACTAAGTGCACTGACCGGTTTAGAGACATCTTTTGAAGGGATAAGTCTAATTCATCGCCTGCCTTTGATCTGACTGTTCGGCCCGTAACAACCGCAACCTCGGCTGCGCCTTGATTTAGGCTTCGAATTAGCATCCCAACCTGGGAAACGACATTGTCGCCTATCAGTATCTTTCTCGGCAACTCCATGAGGTGGGTTGGCGGAGAACTCAATTAGAAAAAACCTGCACGCTGCATTTAATTAACTTTCCACTTCTCTACGTCATACCCTTGTTAGCGAATTCACATTCGAGGTTTATGCGACCTGAGAACCTTGGGTTGAGCCAATTAAGGCACTCTAGCATAGTATTATCAATTTTCCTGTTGTATGCGCTATGTTTCTCGCATTAATTATTCTGGTCATCTATATCACGCAGATAATAATAATAATAATAATAGCATGAATAACTTGCAGTTTAAGACGCCAATTCGCCGTTGTTGACCTACTTAGTGCTCTCCTTATCTAAGCAGCAAATTTGAACAGTTTGAATAATGCTTTACTTTTCCAACTTCCAGATTTGGTGTATAGTCTCAACCTGCTACTCCACATCTAATCAGAAGGATGTATACGACAACGTGACTATGTAGCATATAACCTGGCAGGAGCTTCATGTCTAAACTGAATCCGATTACAACTTACGCCTTCACCGTATTTCTTTCTCTTGCTTGTGACAGGACTCCAAATATTTAATACCTGGCATCCATCTATTCATGCCAATAACTCTTGACGGAGACATTCGTTTGAGGGTCATCTAGGAATTACATTCATGCAACGTAAACCACCCTCTACTCATGAACCTGCTAGCCAAAATATTATGGCAGTAATACTGCAAAGTCTGCCTCAGGAGGCTAGCCTGACAAAAATTGAATACGAGGGTCCTTGCATTGCTCTTTATTCTAAGAACCCAAGTTATCTACTTCACAACAACCAGCTTGTCTTAAACATGGTTAATAGCATAAAGAAGCGTATAGTAATCCGAACAGATGAATCACTGCGTCGTTCTCAGGATGAAGCGCGTAAGATTATTGCAGACTCTGTTCCTAGAGATGCTGGCTTGGTAAGCACATTTTTTGATGCTGCCCTAGGTGAGGCAGTAATCTTTGCTAAGAAGCCGACTACTATTTTACACGACGGCGAGGATCTAAATCTTTTAGAAAAGATAGGCTGGAGAGTCAAGATCAGAAAAGCTCCTCAAAACATCTTGTCAATTGAAACACTTTATAATTTATTGAGTGAAACCGTGAGTCAGCGTACAAAATTCTACCGGGAAGTCGGGGATAAGATTTTTCGGTCTAGATTGACTCAGCAGGCCGAAGCAAGCCTTCTTACGTTAGGAGGATTTGCAGAGATAGGCAGGTCGTGCATGCTTCTTGAGACACATGAAAGCAAAATTATTCTTGACTGTGGACTCAACTTGTCTGCTAAGGACTCACTGACGGCATTACCCCGATTTGACATTGTAGGCATAAGTATGGAAGATATAGATGCAGTCGTACTCAGTCATGCGCACCTTGATCATACAGGCTTTTTGCCTGCTCTATTCAAATACGGATATAGAGGTCCAGTATATTGTACTGAGCCCACACTATTGCTCATGAGTATACTTCAACGCGACTATCTTAAGCATTCAGGGAAGGATGCGTTATACTCTGAGCATGACATCAATAATGCAGTGGCACATACTATAACACTCATGCACGGTATCGTAACCGATATTTCCCCAGATATGAAGCTCGTGCTCTCAAACTCGGGACACATTATAGGATCTACTTCAATCCATCTGAATATCGGCAATGGTGAGCACAACCTGGTATACACAAGCGATATGAAGTTTGGCAAGACATTGACACTGGAAAATGCCAGCTGGAACTTTCCACGTGTTGAGACTATGATAATTGAAAGTACATACGGTGGGAAGCAAGACATAATGTGTCCTCGAGAGCAGGCTGAAAATGAGCTCGCAGCTACAGTTGAAAGGACAGTTGCGGCAGGCGGCCACATTTTGTTGCCAGTGCCAGCAGTAGGCATCTCTCAAGAATTGATTATCATACTTGACAGGCTCAGAAAAGCTGGCAGATTTCAGGCGAGCGTCTATGTGGAAAAGATAATCTCAGAGACAACAGTTGTATATGAGACTTACCCCGAGTTTCTTTCAAAAGATCTCGGCCAAAGTGTGCTCGAGTCTGAGATGAGCCAATTTGGTTCAGAATTTTCAATAGTAGAATCCAAAACGCTTCAGCCTAGTGAACCTACAGTTGTACTTGCTCCCTCATCTATGCTCATAGGAGGTCCATCTGTAGGATATCTTAAGCAAATAGCGAGCGATTCAAAGAGCGCAATTGTCATTCTATCCTACCAATCGCTAGATACTCCAGGCAGAGCATTATTGGATGGTGCCAAACAAATCGAAGTCCAAGGCCAAACACTTGACATTCAGTGCCAAGTCAAAAGAATCGACGGACTTGGTAGCCACAGTGACTACAACCAGCTTATGGCATATGTTTTAAGGCTTCGCCCTAAGCTTAGGCGAATCCTTGTAAATCACGGTGAGCGACCAAAGGCACAGAACTTAGCAAGTAGTATAAACAAGCAGTTTAGAATACAGACACAGCACCCCTTGGTAGAAGAGGCCATAAAACTACTTTAAATCGTATATGCCACGCCAGATTTTAACACCTGGTGGAGTAATTACAATGCGCTCTTCGCCGAGTCTTGCAATATCGCCCCCGGCTGACTGTGTATAGGAATAAAGGTCCTCAACAACCTTTCGCAGTTCCTCCAAATCCTTTTGTGCTAGCGGAGTAACCCTGATAATTAGAATCATATGCTTTTTGATATCTTCCTTTACCGCTGAGATATCTGATATATCGCGAAGCGAAATCGCCTTCAAATAAACCGGTGTCTTCTGAGTCTGCATTTAATCCCTATCTTCTGCGAAACGCAGTTGAGCTTGTAAAATCACATCAATAGTCATGGTGGTCAATTCTCGTTAACTGAATAGTTGATTTTAGGTCAAACGTAGTAAATCACAATCCAACCCCGCTGTTAACCAAGACAAATCTTTTTCTTCATATGCGTAACATCTCTATTGTTCCAATCTCTGCTGGCGTTACTGTCAGTTCATTAATGTGATCCTTGGAGGTTATTGAGACCTTTGATGCCTCATGCTTTGGGGCATCAGAGTAACGTGCAGCTATTGCGGCACATGTCATCAACAAAGAATTGTCATAGTTTTTGCAGCGGAGTACGCATGTTGGGCCAACATAATCTTTGACTTCTATGATTAAATCGCTGACAGTTGCTAGTGCCTTTATGACATCATTTTCCTCCTTATTCCTCCCAACCACAAATTTAGCATCGTCGGTAATTCGGAAATGTCTTCCAACTTTCAAAAGCTCAACATCATTAAGAGTTGGGACATCATTTGAGTGATCGATAATATCCTTGACACGCTTGGAAAAGCAAGGATCTGTCAGCAGACAACCCCCTGCTGCGTTAGGTGGTTCGGAGATGCCAAAATGCTTTGATAAAGCCAGCTGTCCTTTCCTTGATCTACCTTTGATATCGCCCATGTTCTCGCGGTTTATCAACCCCCTCTTTTCTGCATCCGTTGGTGGGAGATGTTTTGCTGATAATGGTCGTAAAATCTTGGACTCCATGCCAGTCTCCTTTTCGATGATGTGGAGAGCACGATTGTTTTGGCTCATAGGACGCTGAAATAACACCTCACCTGTTATTATAAAATTCGCGTTTGTCTTTTTCATATGTTCTTTGGCTGCATTGTACATCATGCCTCTACAATCTATGCAAGGATTCATACCGGAACCATATCCATATTTAGGATTCTTGAGCATTCGCAGGTATTCTTCGCCAAAGTACACAGTCTTTAGCTTGATACCAAGTTCGTCAGCAACCTCTTTGACTCGTTGACCACAACCCTTGCCACAGTCAAAGTCGCAGAAGGGAGTCTTCACAGCAACCGCTTCGACATCAATGCCCTGCTCCAGCATTATCCTTACAGCTAGATTGCTGTCAAGACCGCCGGACAACAATGCAATCGCTTTCGGCCTTTTGTCTTCTGTCGGCTTTTCACCATCTTTCTGTGACATAGTTATTGGCTCTGGTGATGTATTGGTTATAAAAATCATATGTGCCCCGCCTCTGACTCACACGCTGTCACTGGTTAGCCACAAGCTGTGTCCTCTACGTGCTCTTTAACGGGGCACATCATCATTCACGTGGTGCTATTTGTTTTTTATGATGGCAAGAAGGTCTATCTCAAACGCTGAGACAGGCATCCTCAATTTGAAGTTTTCAAGTGCATAGGGAATAATCTCTCCGAGCACTCCTACAGATCTACCATCAAAAATCACTTCAGCACACCTCCCATCCATGAACATATGATTTGTTGATGGTTTTGTAGTTGCCTCTTTGCCGAAACAAGACCTCAATAATGCCTGCAACGATGATTTTATCTCTGTATATCCTGCGTCTGCGTGTGCTATAACTGCACCGATGCTCCATTTCTCTTCGATTATTTCAGTTGATCTATGAAAGGTCTTGCCGATTTCAAACAATCTCTGTGGATATTGCTCATGAATGTTGTTAGAAAGGGATTGAATGAGCAATGGAATAAGCGAGTCACGTAGAATTTCATGCTCTTTGCTCTTAGAGCTCTCTACAGAAAGCAGATCCGTCCCAGGAATACCAAATGAAGCGTACTGCACGTCTCTGCTAGTTAGCGAAAAGTTGAGTGTTTCAATCATGTTCAAGCCAACCATGGTCTCTCTTACTGCGTTAAAATAGATGGAAAGATAGTCCCTCTTTCCAGCACTTGGTGAGTTCGGGAATTTTGGTTCGAAGTTATAAACACCATAACCTATCGCTACTTCCTCTGTAACGTCTATCGGATCGCTGATATCTATTCGATAACGGGGGATAGTAGATAAAATTTTGCTCTTAGATGCCTTTGCCTCCAGCCTGCTTTTCTTAAGGCAGGTGATCATCTGTTTAGCATCTAGCATTAGACCAAGGATATTGTTAACGTAGCTGATATCTGCTGCAATTACTTTTGGCTTCAGCTGAGGAGTTTCTATCTTTTTTTTACCTGACTCTATATTCACGCTTCTTATTTCAAATCCTGCATCATAAAGTGTGATTGCGAGTATAGCGAGGACATTTTCTGCAACCCATTGGTCAATTGCCGTTACCTCTACAAACAGGTTATGACACTTCTCGCTAACCTTTGTCGCATCGCCATTTATGATAGGTGGCAATGAAAGAACTGTGCCAACCCTGTCAACTATGACAGGATATCTTTCAAATCTTGAGAGAATATGACCATACTGCTTCCCAATATCCAAATCTTTGAGTATACTCTCAATTTGGAACTCTGAAGCTTCATTGAGGGGTCTAAATGCGTAATCTCCGCTTACTGTTTTATATCTGACAGGAAACCTGATGACATCAAAGTTATGGATGCCAATAGATGCTTTCCTGCGCTTTCTGCCGATGCCATTGTGAAGATCCTCTTGCGCTGATATTAACTGCTTTAGTGTCTCATTGTCTAGTGTTCCATTTGCTGCTACTAATGCCATGACATATGGTCTTATCTTTCTAACTCTGCCGTCAACAATCCTTACCGCAACTCCACTTTTACCACTTAGCTTTAATTTGGGCAATCCTGTCTCGATTTCAAGCAAACCGCGCAATGCTCTTACTACTCCGTAATCAGATGATAAGTCTGGTCTGTTCGGGTTGTATTCAACCCTGATGATGTCTTGATTAATATCTTCAATATCAAGTCCTACAAAGGGCAAAGTATCAAGAACCTTATCGACTGGAATACCTGGAAGGAGCTTTCTCAGGCGCTCAAATTTGATGCTTACAACTGGCACCTAGGCACGCTCCTGAGCCATGAAAGTTTGTTTCCATATAATTCGCGTACGTCATCCAATCCAAAGCGCAACATAGCGATTCTTTCGAGCCCCCCACCCCAAGCAAGCACTGGATTTTTGATACCAAGTGGCATCGTGACCTCAGGCCGGAATATACCCATACCGAACAGCTCGAC
>JBQGBZ010000018.1:0-3627 GCA_052038215.1 Nitrososphaera sp. | reverse complement strand
CTTTATTAGATTGGATCACCATAATATTATTACCTCGTTCTAGCAAATATGCAATCTGCAATATTATGTAGTATATGCAACTCCGATCAGACGGTCACAGACCCAGAATCGGGCGAAATTATTTGCAGGAATTGTGGTCTTGTGCTATCAGACCGAGGTCAGGAAAGCCGCCCAGAATGGCGTGCTTTTACGTCTGAAGAGGTAAATGATAGGAGCAGGACAGGAATTCCTCGTTCATTAGCCCGTCACGACATGGGTCTGTCTACTGTAATAGGTAGAACTGACAAAGATGCCAGCGGCCACATACTAGATGGCGCCATGCGCTCAACCATGGGTAGGCTTAGAGCTTGGGATTTTCGTACACAAGCTCATTCGCCAACCGACAGAAACCTGCGGCAAGCATTCTCTGAGCTTGACAGGCTCAAGGACAAGCTGGGAGTATCTGATGCAGTAATTGAAAAGACTGCATATATTTACAGAAAGGCCCAGGAAAGAGGCCTCGTCAGAGGGAGAACAATATCTGCAATGATAGGGGCAGCGCTATACATTGCATGCAGAGAGACTGGCGCTTCTAGAACACTAAAGGACATCGCACAAACTGGTAACATTAAACGTAAAGATCTGGCAAGAATATATCGGCTCGTAGTAATGGAGCTTGACCTTAAGATCCCGTTGGTCGACCCAATGAAGTGTATCGTCAAGGTGGCAAACAAAGCCAACTTGAGTGAACGGACGAAACGTATCGCAATAGGAATAATGAGAAATGTAACTAAAAGTGGAATATCTGCTGGCAAGGATCCAATGGGACTTGCTGCATCTGTGTTGTATCTCGCATGTCTCAATACAGGCGAGACCAAAACGCAGACAGATATTGCTGAAGCAGCCGGCGTTACTGAAGTGACCGTCAGAAACAGATACAAGAATCTAAAGAGTCATCTTGACTTAAGTTAGATTCACACCAAATTTTTTATTATACAATATTACCACTACCCTCAGTGTTAATATTGCTGGAGTTTATTATTTTTAACTTGTACTAACTTTACTAGTTAGTGGAAACGTAAATGCCTAAATAATAAACTCTGCTCTAATTTGTTAGTAGTGACAGGGTGGTCAAAAACAAAAACTAGTCCAAATGTTGAAGAATTGAAAAAAAATGCCTTACTGTTGTCACTTATAGCCATCGTCTCTGTCTTTGCTTTTGAATTTGTTGCTGGCATTTTCACTAATAGCCTTGCCCTGATAACAGACGGCACTCATGCACTTCTCGATGCTGTAGTCACTGCAATATTAATAATCGCCATCCGACTTGCACTCAAACCAAAGGATATCGATCATACTTATGGTCACGGCAAAATCGAGACAGTAGGCGGATTCATTGGAGGCATTGCACTTTTCGTAGTTGCAGTATTTTTCATCCATGAGGCCATCATGAGACTTTTAACGTCCTCTTCTTCCTCCTCTACGGATTCAGCTTCAATAGTTGTTATTCCTGGAACAATTGGCTTTGCGGCTCTGATTTATACGCTAGCTGTAGATGGATTTAGGATAGGCATCCTTGGCAGGGCAATAAAAAAGACTTCCACGCGAATTACAGGCTCAAATACTTTGAAGGCTGACTTTTTACATGCATTTGCAGATCTCGCTTCAACCACTGTAGCATTTGTAGGGTTATGGCTTGTTGCCATTGGCTTTGGGTATGGTGACTCTATTGCTGCAATTATACTAGCCTCCTTCCTTTCTTATCTTAGTATAAGATTTGCATATCAAAACGCAATGGAGCTAACTGACGTAATTTCTCCACGCCTTGTTGGGAGTGTACAGCAGGCAGCAAATGAAACAGAAGGCGTATTGCGGTCAGATGATATCAAAATGCGCCGAGTCGGAAGCGAGATATTTGTAGAAGCCACGATAGCACTTCCGGCACAAATAAGCTTTGAAAGCGCGCATGATATAAGCGCTAAAGTTGAAAACAATATTGCTAAGAGCCTATCAGGAGCCGGAATGCGTGTCAAGCCAAGGAACATTACTGTGCACTTTGAACCTGTGCTTGGCACCAATAATAATATGCCGCTCGAGTTATTAATTGAAAGCGCAGCATCACGCGTTAGCGGAGTGAGAGGAGTTCACAATGTCATTATTTCAAAGATAACCAACACTCACACGACAGATGTGTCACTTCACATTCAGGTCAAAAGATCAGCAAAACTTACTGAGGCTCATTCAATAGCTAATGCAGTTGAAGAATCCATAAAGAAAGAGCTGACATCTGTCGAGAATATTACTGTGCACCTTGAGCCCGTGATATCTGATGTTGTTGGAATGGAACCGATCTCGGAAGGTGTTATTCACCATTCCATTAGGAGCATCTTGGTTGGCGAAGCGAGGGGTGTTAAGAAAATAGACCGGATTGGAATATACAGAACAGCAGAAAATACCTTCAAAATCGATATCAATTGCTCTTTTAGCAGCGAGATGGCTATAGAACAAATTCATGATCGTGTCTCAGAGATTGAGAAAGAGATAAGGACAAAATATCCTGGGTCAATTGTCACAATACATGCGGAGCCTAGTTATTGAGTACTTTAGGTTGCGGCTACTGCTGTTGTCGTCGTTCGCAAAGTGCCAATCTTCTCTGCCATCATCTATGTCTGGGCCTGCATAACGCCCTAAACATTGTATTGTTTTGGGTAAATATGCATCCGTTACGTTTCACAAGAAAATTGCAAAACTTTATTGATTGATGTAAACGTAAAATAGCTTTGTAGCAAGCTATTGCCATCAACAATCTCAGTCACGCCCAAGCTCATTAGACAACTGATGCCTCCACGTTCATTTTCTTCAAGAAAGGGAGATAACGGTACGATTCTAGTTGCAGGCGGAAGTAGGTTCTACCATGGAGCGCCTGTACTTGCAACTATGTCTGCGCTGCGTTCTGGGGCTGACTTGGTATACACTGCCGTTCCACGTTCTATAATCACTGCAGTTCGCTCATTTTCTCCTGCAATAATTGCCCTTCCCTTGCCTGATGACAAGCTCACTAAAGGTTCAACAAATCGTTTGATCGCCATGCTTCCAAAGAACGCAGACTCTGCTTGCCTGGGTATGGGGATGAGTTTAGATCCCGAAGCTCTTGCTACGCTTGTGACAAAACTAAGACAAGCTGGTACAAAAATTCTACTCGATGCATCAGCCCTCATCCCTCAGATTCTGAAAGAGATTTCAGATTCTGGGATAATTGTCACTCCTCATATTGGAGAGTACAAACGGCTTTTTGGTAGAGAGCCGGGATCAACCAAGGAAGAAATGATATCAAACGTGCATAACTTGGCAAAGGAGCATGGAATAACAATTATTCTAAAAGGATCGATCAATATTATATCTGATGGTGAACAGACCGCAGTGATAAAAAGGTCGACGCCAGCTATGACAGTGGGAGGCACGGGTGATGTGTTATCCGGATTGGCTGCAGGCTTGCTGGCCAAGATGAAGCCATTTGAGGCCGCAATTATAGCGATATATATTAACGGTATCGCAGGCGCTCTTGCTTTCCAGCGAACAGGACTACACATGATTGCAACAGATCTAATTGACAACCTGCCTATGGCTATGAAGCAGTTCGATAAGATC
>JBQGBZ010000017.1:0-25397 GCA_052038215.1 Nitrososphaera sp. | reverse complement strand
ACGCCTCTGCCCATTCGCTAGAATAGCTTTTGTGCCTTTATCATCAAGTTTGCTGTAACGGTAGAGACTGCCCCTGCAAGAAGAGTTGAAAGCATTACAACTTGATACGGTGGGGCCACATTTGATTGTAATAATAGGTAGATTGATGTGAATTTGCCTATCATGTATATCACTTCAGATACGCCTAAAGCGGTAACTATTTTCTTGGCATCTTGTTTAAACCTATTTGAATCTCTCTTACCTGTAACATTGTCGATATACTTCTTTCTATTATCAATATAGAATATACCTGCAAATGCAGCAAGATACACGCCTGTACCTGTTATAATAGAGAAAATAGAAACAAGAACGTTATTAGTAATGCTTTGTGCAGCATACTGAACAACTATCGCATCTGTAATAATTGCAACTAAAGCTGCTACAATGATATTTTTGTTGAAAAAGATGAGTTCTCGATATTTGCCATAGAACTGCTTGAATGATTGTTGCTGTCGTCTATTCTTTTGGGTGGTGAGGGGAGGATTTGAAAAGTCCACCATCATATCGTAGGGAAAGACATGAATATTAATCTAGCTTAGGACCAAGATTGACAATTTCGCTTCTGAATTGAAGAAGGCGACCATCATGTCCAATAGCCTACTTACGATAATGTTCTTCTTCATAACTCGTCGTCCCTTATCTAATTTCGACCTTCTTGTTACTACTATAGCTATAGTTGTTTGCATGTAGTTAAATCCTTTTTGCCAACGCTGATCTCTGCTCTATTTCTTCCTCTATCCAAGCTTCATATTGCCCAATGTTTGATGAGTGCGACAGGTTCATCATATCATTAATCTCTTTATAGATTTGAAGAAACCCTCTACCGTTTTCGGTAGCCCTGTATGTCTCTGAGGTCAAATCGTATATGATAAAGTCACTATCAGTTAGATTCTCCAGATATCTTATGGTTTGTGCATAACCAAGAAATGCTTTATACATTATCTGGTTCTTTGAGGAGCAATCACCATCATCTATAACCTGTAGAATCCTCCCTATAATTTCGAGATTGCTTCTATGTCTCACATCTCCTTCTGGGTTCTCATTAAAAGAAATAAGGTTAATACCCGTATTGGAGTAAGATTATGAGGTTTCTGCTAAGATTGTTGCACTATGTGTTTATTACGTATCTTGAAACCTGATTTATTCTCTGATTTACAGTATGCGCAGTAGTTACTACAACTAGTTAATAGCATCAAGTTTGTGATTGTTGCTGCTGTCGCTTTACAGTGTTCTTCTTTTTCTTCTTTGCATCGCTATTGTTCTATGCTTCCATCAAATCTACTACCTACATTTTTTCTACCAACAGATAGGTTATTGAACATTGATGGCAGACTCCTTCCTTAACAATGTCAGGGGACGTTGGTAACGGCCGGGTGCCCAAGCAACAGCACAACTAAGGAAATTACTATATTATATAGAATTCGCGTTCTCTATCGTTGCATGGCGGCAGCATCGGAAGAAGCAAGAAGAAGAGAGGTTCGATATTGTAAAACTTGCAAAGCAAACAAAGAAATTGTCAGTGTCGAAAAGGAACCTGACAACAAGCAGCAAATGACACTAGAATGTGGTCATAGCCTTGGAAAGATAGCTAAATCTGTAATTGAATAGTGTGGGTGGTACAGTAACATGGACAAATGATGACTCAACCACACACTGCCACGTCGGGTGAAAATGCAACACCCGACCAACAATTTGATTCTGGCATTATGGCTCCAGCTGCAACATTTGACCACATATTCACAGAAGCAGGTGAGTACCCCTACTTTTGTTCAATGTCTTCTGGGAAGTCTCATTTCAAACTGTGCAGATAACCTTCTACAATGTCTTGTCTAGTAATCTCTCTAAAGGATTTTTTATGTCCATGATAGCGACCCAGATACACCAATGAAGTGATGTAAGCCCTCTTTGTGTTTGGTGTCATTGGCATCCCATCATTACTTTCATTTGACCAGTTCAAGATAAAATCAGCAATCAATTCTTTGTCTTCGTCTCTTGGTAACTCCATTAAGGTCCATTGACTTGATGGGAGCAAGTCTTTACATGCTTCCTTAACCATCCTATCAAGTGCAAAATTATTATCGACAAACTCCACAACAGGCTTGTTGCGTCGGTGTTTTGGTATGAATTCGCTACTTCCTAACCATCTTGTCTATACGTCGATGTATCCCGCACTGTAAGATATATCAATAACTCTTATACTGATATGAAAACATATATCCATAGGCCACTTGCCAAGCAATCAGGATGCCTTTGCAGCCGCAAAACGCATGGAGCGCTGAGGAACGTTATAAGTCATTGTTTGGTTCTTTGGGCCTACGTAAAAGTCACCTAGTGTTTCCAGTATTTGTTTCTAATACTCCAGCTGTGATAAAATCAATGCCGGGTATAGAAGTGACACCTCTTCATAAGATCTTGAAACGTGTCCAATCAATTGCAGATACCGGCATCTCATCGATAATTATCTTTGGCTTTCCAAACAGAAGGGATCAAATTGGATCATCTGCTTTTGACAGAAAAGGGATTGTCCAGTGCGCAATAAGAGAAATCAAATCAGGCTTTGGAAATACAATGAATGTTGCAACTGATGTTTGCATTTGTCAGTACAACCTTACAGGACACTGCGGTATTGTCAGCAATAGCGGCAGGATAAGTAATGACGCTACACTAAATATCCTAGCGAAGATTGCAGTAAGCCACGCCGAGGCTGGCGCAGATGTCGTTGCACCTTCCGCAATGATGGATGGACAAGTTTACGCAATCAAGGGCGAACTTCATAGTCGCAGGCTCGACACATCCATCCTATCCTTCTCAGTTAAGCATGCTTCATCTCTTTATACGCCTTTTCGATCAGCTGCATTCATGAAAACGAATACACGACTTGATAAGTCAACGTATCAAGTCTCATATAGCAATTCAAGACATGCCCTGAGGGAAATAGAAACTGACATTAACGAAGGAGCAGACATGGTCATGATAAAGCCTGCCCTCATGTACCTTGACCTTGTGAGGATGGTAAAGAATACATTCAACTATCCAGTTGCAGTGCAGAATGTTAGTGGTGAGTATGCAATGATAAAGGCGGCTGCAATGCGTGGATGGATTGACGAAGATGAATGGAAGGTTCATTCTATTGCCTCAATAAAGAGGGCCGGTGCTGACAAGATCATCTCTTATTTTGTACTGGATATTGCCAAGTATCTCTGACGCCACAATTATATAGCTTTCTTGCAGAAAACGGAAATGTCCCGCGGTAGCTCAGCCTGGTAGAGCTTTCGGCTGTAGACGTTGGCTTCTCAGTAGCTGACCGCGTGAAGCAGCCTATCGGGCTTACAAATACGCAGTGACCGAAGAGTCGCAGGCTCAAACAAACTGGCCAAGAACCATTTGGGGCAAATCCTGCCCGCGGGATACACATAATTTCTTATGTCTGGAGGTACAAGCATTGTTTTGCAATGTCTAAGATTGAAACTATTAACCCCGCCACGGGAAAGGTTCTTGCAGCTTATGAAAATGTAAATGCAGATGAAGTCAGCAGGAAGGTCGAATTGGGGAGACAAGCATTTGTCAAGTGGAAGAAATTAGATGTAGTAGAGCGAGCCGAATATATGCGTAGGCTTGGAAGAGTGATGAGGAAAAACAGAGATGAATATGCAAGACTGGTCACAGAAGAAATGGGTAAGCCTATCAAACAATCATTAGCAGAAATCGAAAAATGTGCATGGGTTTGTGATTATTATGCGGAGCACGCAGAGGCGTTCTTGCGTCATGAAATAATACCAACTGAGTTTCGCAAGAGCTTTGTATCCTTTGAACCGCTTGGAGTTGTGGCATGTATTATGCCATGGAATTTTCCGTTCTGGCAGGTCATGAGGTTTGCAGTACCAGCACTGACAGCCGGCAATGTCGGCATTTTAAAGCACTCGAGTATCTGCCTTGGTAGTGCAATAAAAATAGAGCAAGCCTTCATGGATGCTGGTTTTCCTGAAAATATTTTCCAGGCAATAATAGGAGACTATCGAGCTGGTGAGGCTCTAGTGCTATCAAACATTGATGCAGTGTCCGTTACCGGAAGTATTAATACGGGTAGACGAGTTGCAGAGCTTGCTTCTCAAGATCTGAAAAAATTTGTACTAGAGCTTGGTGGTAGCGACCCCTTTATCGTGCTCGAAGATGCCGACCTTAACCAGACTGCTTACATGGCGACACAGTCGAGGTTGCTCAACACAGGTCAAAGTTGCATAGCAGCGAAGCGCTTTATCGTGGTAAAGGAGATTGCAGACAAATTTACAAAACTGTTTGTGGAAAATACACAGGCTGAGGTCGTTGGCGATCCGCTCGACTCCAAAACTAGTGTGGGGCCGCTCGTCAGAGACAGCCAGAGGCAGGCACTTGCAAGGCAAGTGGATGACGCAAAAAACAAGGGCGGTAGATTGCTAACCGGCGGCAGGCCTATAAATAGAGACGGCTTCTTTTATGAGCCCACGATAATATCAAACGTAAACCATCACATGGAGGTCGTGAGGGAAGAAGTATTTGGTCCAGCAGCTCCAATTATAGTGGTTAACGACGAAGAAGAGGCAATAAGGGAGGCAAACAATTCTGAATTTGGACTTGGCGCAAGTATATGGACAAATAACATCGATCGGGGCATATTACTTGCCCATCATGTTGAAAGTGGTATAGTGTCTGTAAATGAAATGGTAAAATCTGACCCTCGCCTACCGTTTGGTGGTGTTAAGAAGTCAGGTATTGGAAGAGAGCTTTCAGAGTTTGGCATTAAGGAGTTTGTCAATGTTAAGTCAGTTGTGGTAAAGGATATTGCAAGTAAACTGCTGGTGGAATAAGAGAAGAGAAGAGAAGAGATAAAACCTTCCTTTTTTCTTCTCTTTCTATCAAGCACCGGGCTTCAGGCGCTTCGCCATTGAGAGCCTTGCATTGATGACATTAATCTGCTCTTCTAGTAACTTCTTGTATCCTACAAGCAGTTTTTCCTGCTCATCATATGGCTCATTGCGAATCTCTGTCATTGTATCTTCAAAGACTGTGATCAACTTTTCGACTTCATCCCCCAAGTGCTGAATGTCCTGTGCATCCGTTTTCGTACTAATATCGACTGATTGAGCCTTAAGCTCTCTTGCTTTTTCCTCTGTTACCTCCTTAGTCTTTCTACCTAATGAATAAATGAGATCTTTAAGCGATTTTCCTGCATCTCTAGCTTTTGCAGAGACTGACTCTTCATCAGATGTTGCTGTTTCAGACTGTACTTCATATGTCTCAACTTTACGGGCAGGTACTGTAGTTACGGATGTCTCTTCAGTAACCGTGACATCAGCTGTAGGTTCTGAAGTTGTTCTGTTAACCGTCTCTTCATAAGTATCAGTTTTATCGTCGCTTGTCACGATAGTTTTACGTTCTTAAACTTTATAAGACTTCAGAAATTGGCCTATAGCTCCACATCAGAATTATGTAGTGGGAAATACAAACTATTAAGTGTTCTACTCCTAGACGAGTCGGTTGCTGCCACGAAATATTGATGGCATAATATATCACTATGTCAATAAGGTTCTATATAGAAGGCATTCTCCCCCTCGAAAGAGGCAGAGAAGAAGGTCACTATGACCTAGGGATTGATTACTGACCTACCAATAATCTTTCCTGCCTTGAGCTCCTCCAGCGCGCTGTTTGCCTGATCTAGTGTAAATTTTTTGGACACTACTGATTGGACCTTGTTCATCCTAGCCAAAGAAACTAGTTCCACCAAGTCAGCAAACTTGCCCGTATAGGCTCCTGTCACTGTAAATGCACGGAGCGGGACGAGTGGGAGGTTTAACTCGAGTGAGCCACCGAATAAACCCACCATCACGAGCCGACCTCTCTTCCTTAACATGTTTAGGGAGTTTGGCGCGGTCTTGGCGTTATTTACAAAGTCAATGACTGTTTCAGCACCAAGGCCGTCAGTCACATCCTTGACACTCTTGACGGGGTCCCCCGCTCCGGAATTGATAATTTCATCGGCTCCTAGTCTCTTTGCCTCTGCAAGCTTCTTCTCATCAATATCCACGATGGCTATTCGCGCATTTGTAGTTGCCTTTGCAAGCTGCACTGCCATTAGACCAAGCCCGCCAGCCCCGATTACGACAACCATTTGACCCGGACGCGACTCTGCCTTCTTAACAGCTGTATAGGCCGTGAGGCCGGAGCAGGCAAGGGATGCAGAAGAGTTAAGATCAAGCCCGTGTAACTTGACAAGATATTTGTAACTTGGAACAAGAACCATTTCTGAATAGCCACCGTCTTGATATACACCAAGACTTCTTGGAGAATCACAAATATTTTCCTCGCCTACACGACATGCGGGGCAGGTACCCTCACCTATCCAAGGATAGACTAACACTTTATCACCTTTGGTAAAACCTGTGACTGATTCACCCAATTCCTCTATCGTGCCTGCGACCTCGTGGCCAGGTGTAAGGGGGAATTTTACACCACGATCTTCAACCTTCATAAATACTCCAGGTGGGCCAGCGTATCCGCCCTCCCATAGATGTAGATCACTATGGCAGACCCCTGCACTTTCAACCTTTACAAGAACCTGATCGCTCTTTGGTTTTGGAATGTTGAGGTCCTTGATTTCAAGCGGCTCTTTGGTCTTTATTATCCGTGCGGCCTTCATATAATGAGAGGTTACTAGAGGTCGTTATTAATAGTTAGCAAAAGGCTTTAATTGAAATCTTAGTAAACAAATTGTAGCCGTTATGGCCTTCACTCCGGTTGTCATCGTGCTTTTGGCAATATGCATAGTTGGCGCTCTTGCGATCCCTTTTGGAGACCCACAATTCCTTGACAGGGCCATAGTATTGGAGTTGTCATTTCTAACTCTAGCCATAGTTATTCTTTTAGATTTCAGACATGCTGTTAAGAGAGTACCACTTAGTAAACTTGCACTAAGTGCATGCATTCCACTTGCGATCATTGTAATATTGGGAAACTCTCTTGCACCCCCTCATGTTGAGATAATGAGAACATTTTCAAAGCCATTGAATGCCCTACTGCTAATTGTTGGCGGTTATATATTGCAGGCAGCGCTTATAGGCACAACCATTCTGCAGCTTGCCAGAACTCGTCTAACCATTGATCAAAAACAAAAGAACTAGGCACCGAGTATATTTTCCTTTGATAGTGCCTTGTCAAGCTGCTCCTTTGACATCAGTCTTTTGCTCAGAACAAGCTCGCGAATGCTCTTGTTACCCTTGAGCGACTCTTTGTATATTTCGGCTGCCTTAAGGTAACCAATGTATGGATTTAGCAGTGTGATGAGCACTGGACTCTTCTCTATATATGATCCCAACCTTTCCTTGTTTGCTTCAATGCCATCAACTAAATTGGCTGCAAATATTGGTAGAAAGTTCTTCAACATGTCAGTCGAATCAAGTACGCATTTCAACATAACAGGTAACATAACATTTAACTCAAACTGGCCTGCTTGGGCTGCCATTGCCACTGAAACATCGTTCCCCATTATGTTGAAGCATATCATGTTGAGACATTCTGCAAGCGATGGATTGACCTTTCCAGGCATTATCGACGAGCCAGCGTGTACCGCTGGGATCAGAATTTCTGCAAAGCCAGCTGTCGGCCCTGAAGCCATAAGTCGAATATCATTTGCCATCTTGTTGAGATCTATGGCAAGATTGCGGAGCGCAGATGAACAATTTGCCACATCATACCTGCTTTGGAGGAAGTAAAATGTATTCTCAGAGGGCTTCAAATCCAACCCTGAAACTTGTGACAGGTATCGAATGACGAGCTGTCTGTAGCCTTTTGGAGTATTGGCACCAGTACCAACAGCAGTTCCGCCAAGACCAACATAACCTAATCCATCCATTGCTTGAGCAAGTCTTGCCTTTGCCTGTTTGAGCGAGTAAGCATACTGGCCAAACTCGGCTCCAAGTGTAACGGGAATTGCATCCATAAGATGGGTCCGGCCGATCTTGATTAGGCCAGCAAATTCCTCAGCCTTTCTTTGCAATGAACCAATCAATTTATCAAGTGAGGCAATTGTCTCCCTCAAGTTGAGCAATATAGCAACATGCATTGCAGTTGGGAAGGTATCATTGCTTGACTGCGACATGTTAACATGATCATTTGGGCTTATGATTTCATATCGGCCTTTTGTTTTGCCAAGGATCTCCAGTGCCCTATTTGCAATGACTTCATTTGTATTCATGTTAAAAGCAGTTCCAGCACCTGAGTTGATTGTCTCTATCACGAATTCCTCAAGTAATTTACCTTCCAATATTTCATCGCATGCCTTTACTATTGCCTCAGCTTTATTGTTATCAAGCGCCTTGAGCTCCATGTTTGCTAGCGCAGCTGAGCGCTTGATCATGACATAAGCCCTTATCAACTTGATATGGGCCTTTTGGCCAGTTACTTTGTACTGGTTCATTGCCCGAGCCGTAAAAGGACCATAGTAGGAGCTAGACAGAACTTTTACGTCTCCAAGTGAATCTTTGTCTATCCTGAATGACATAGCTAAATGTGGAAAATACTAAAAAATTGGATGTAATAAATTAATCGACAAAATACCCTCACTATGTTATTAGCCTTGCCCTTGCAAGTTGCTCAATTTGAAAAGCAGAAGTGCTCGGTATACTGGTACCATGTAGGCTAAGACTATTCTGACCTGCAATTGATGTGTCTGCCACTGCTAGGGCAGGATAAAACCTAACTAGTCTGGAGAACTCTATTCTACCGTAACAATTGTTCTGAAAACATATCTTTTTCTCCTCTTCTTTTAGCTCGCCAACTGAGACAAACCTATCTATTATTCCGGACCCGATGAATACAACCTTTTTCAGGAATAGCAGTTTTGTATTCGGTAGCCAATCACGCTTTATGCTGACATAGAGTATACGTTGGACGTAGAGCTGTATTTCAATATCATCATTTTGTATTCTGAAAATGTAACTTGCTGCATCTCTTGCTACCATTGTGAAAACGACACTTTAGTGATATACTTCAAAGACATACATTTAAGAAATCTCCAACAATGCATTTCAAAAGTCTCATAAGGAATCACCTCATGATACAGGGACAGACCATAAATAGGCTATAATCATGAAAGCGCGTGCAAAAGGCACAACGACCAGTTTGAGATGATGCTATTCTTCTTTCAGAGATAGATTTGAGATGAATGGCGCAACATAACCAAAGAAGCGAAAGTTCATGAGCAAAAAAAGAGTTAATCAAAATGGCTCGTATTATAAGGATAACAATCCTATTGAACTGTAAACAGATGAACAATTTATTATGCGTAATAAACAATATATTAGCACTAAAATTCTCAAGCTCCGTGCAAGTCAGCGGCAGAGTGCTAGTTTGTGACTCTATTGATCAGGTCGGCATTGACAGCATGAAGCGCGCAGGGCTCACGGTTCACTACAAGCCAGACATCAAGCCTGCAGAACTGGTCGCTTCAGTTAAAGATTATGACGTCTTGGTAGTAAGAAGCAGAACCAAGGTCACAAAGGAGGTAGTAGACGCTGCTGCCCAAGCTAAGGTAATTGCTCGCGTAGGCGTCGGACTTGACAATATTGATGTTCAGGCTGCCGAAATGAAAAAACTTAGAGTGATTAATGCACCTGAAGCCGCTTCTATAGCAGTGTCTGAGCTTGTTATCGGACTTATGATATCTCTTGCAAGAAGTATACCTAAAGCAGATGCAGAGACAAAGCGCGGCAACTGGATTAAAAAAGACCTTATGGGCACACAATTGTCAGGGAAGTATCTGGGTATTGTTGGTGTTGGAAATATCGGACGCAATATTGGTAGGATGGCAAAAGCGCTACGTATGAACTTGATAGGATATGACCCCTACCCTATTAATCGGGAATTCATCAGCGAAACTGGCATGATAGTCACCGATTTGAATACGCTTTTGGAAAGCGCCGATTTTGTAACGTGCCACGTACCAGCAACTCCGGAAACAAAGCATATGTTTAATTCGGAGCGTCTAGCCAGGATGAAATCTACAGCATACCTGATCAATACTTCAAGAGGCGATGTGATTGACGAAAATGCACTCTTTGAAGTGTTAAAGGGTGGCAAGCTTGCCGGTGCGGCACTTGATGTTTTTGAGGTAGAACCACCTACCAACAAGGAGCTAATGAAATTAGCAAACGTAGTATGCACACCTCACATAGGCGCTCAGACAAAAGAGGCTCAAGAGCTTGCCTCTAGAGTCATTGCAGAAAAGGTGATTCAAATTTTGCGTGGTGTAATATGACATTGACATATAAGGGGGCCGAAATTAGGAGAAGTGATAGAATGCGCAACTATATGGCCCAAACATGGCATAGAATGTGGAAGGAGAATTCCGACGAGCTCAAGTTCAAGGCAGTTGCCTGGAGATCAGAGCCAACCATTCACAGGATAGAGAGGCCAAGCAGGCTTGACCGGGCTAGAAGGCTGGGCTACAAAGCTAAGCAGGGCATCGTTACCGTTAGGGCACGTGTAGGTAGAGGAGGTATGAGAAAGCAGCGCCCAGTTGCAGGTAGAAGACCTAAGCACATAGGCGTTGTTCGTATCAAGCAAGGCATCAGCATGCGCAAGGTTGCTGAGCGAAGGGTGGCTGAAAAGTTCCCAAATCTTGAAGTCATTGGATCATACTTTCTTCACAAGGATGGCAGGAATATCTGGTACGAAGTCATCCTTGCAGACCCATCTCATCCAGCCATTTCCAAAGATAGAGAGATGAGGGGGAAGCTTAAAGCGTTTGCTAAGTGAAAAAGGAAAATGTCTAAGGTTTAAAGTATTCAAAAAGAGTCAAGTCATTACTACATGAGAAACTTGTTACTTATGTTTTGACACTTAAGAAGCGCTCAAGCTTATCCATTGCTTTTTCAAGCATCTCTTCTTGCGGCAAATACACAATCCTGAAATGACCTGAACCGTAGGTAGAGCCAAAGCCGGAACCATGCACAGTTAGAACCCCAGTGTTATTGAGTAGATCAATTACAAAGTGCTTATCGTCCTTCCAGCGATCTTTAGTCTCGATCTTTGGGAAGATATAAAATGCACCACGAGGAACTTTGCATTGAATACCCATCGCATTGAGGCGTTTGACTACGTAGTCACGTCTTGTTCTCAGCTTATCAACCATTTGGGAGATGTGTGTCTGAGGTCCTCGAAGTGCTTGCACCGCGGCTATCTGGACGGGTAGATTGGCCGCTATGCGCACTCTTGCAAGTTTGGGTATATCCTCGCGCAATCCTCCAAGTTTTTTGCAGCTACTGTTCAGGCAAATATAGCCACAGCGCAATCCTGTCATAAGATATGCTTTTGAAAATCCATTGAGCAAAATAACTGGAGCATCTTTGGCCACCTTGCCTATGCCCGTGAAATGCGAGTCAAAAATGATTTTGTCATATATTTCGTCGCAGATTACATAAAGATCATACTCGCTGGCTATGTCTATCAACTGTTGAAGGCTCTTTTGATCGAAGACTTCACCTGTCGGATTGTTTGGGCTAATGATGCATAGTGCACGCGACCTCGAAGTTATCTTCCTCCGTAGATCTTCAAGGTTTGGTCTTCCATCATCATGAAGCTTGAATTCAATAGGCTTGCCCCCATAAAATTTTGCGTATGAAGCATACGGTGGATAATAGGGACCAGGCATCAATACTTCAGCACCAGGGTCAATGATAGAAGCCATAGTCATGTCAAGCCCTTCAGATACTCCGTTGGTGACAACAACGTCATCTACTACTACATTGAAACCTTTTTCAGACTCTTTTTCCATGATTGCTTGCCGGAGCTCGGGAAGCCCTTCAGAATCAGTGTAATAGTTCTCATCGCGCACAACAGCATCCACAAGAGCTCTCTTGATGTGGTCAGGCGTCTTGAAGTCGAACCTCACAGGATCTCCTATATTTAGGTAGATTATCTCCTTACCAGAAGACTGGTATTTACGTGCATAAGTGATAATATCGCGAATAGCATACTCTACCCCTTGTATCCTATCTGATACCTTCATCCGAAACCTAGGGGAACCTGACCGAGATAAAATGTTATGTCTTTTGGATCGATTTATTAGCCGCATCAATATAGGCATAAATTTAAAGCCTCTCAGAGATGTCTGCTCCTTGCAAATGGTCGCTAATTATGATGAAGTGATGAAATTGGCACTGGAGCGAGGATTCTATTTTCCTAGTTGTGAGATTTATCCAGATGCGCCTGCTGGCTTTTGGGATTATGGGCCCAGAGGTGTCAATATGAAAAACAAATTTATCGAACTTTGGAGGCGCGAGCTTGTACGGCGCGACGGCATGCTGGAAATTGACGGGTGCCAAATAATGAGCAAAAGTGTCTTTGTTGCATCGGGTCATATTGGCAACTTTACCGACCCTGTGGTAAAATGCACGAAATGTGGTTCTTCGTTTCGTGCAGACCGCTACATTATAGAGAAAACAGGTGAAAATGTGTTAGAGAGAATGGCAGAAGAGGAGATCAACGCACTCATAAAAAAACACAACCTGCGATGTCCAAATTGCAACGGCCAGTTTGGCGAAGTAAGCAAGTTCAACATGATGTTTCGTGTTGGTATCGGGCCAACAGCAGAGGAAGCATATCTCCGTCCGGAAACCTGCCAGACTATATTCGTTGATTTTGCGCGTGTATTTAAGACAATGAGAGGCCGTCTGCCACTTGGCATAGCACAGGTGGGCAAGAGTTTTAGAAACGAAATTGCACCAAGACAGAGCCTTCTTCGCTTAAGAGAATTTTACCAAGCAGAGATAGAGATCTTTTGCAATCCAGAAAGGCTAAATGAAATACCAAAGTTCGAAGAAGTCAAGGATACCAGCCTTCGGCTAACAAATGGATCATCCTCCTCCTCGTCCATGATTGAAGTGACCGCAGAGGAGGCCCTGACGAGAGGGTTAACACCGAACAAGCTCGTCACTTATTACCTTGCTCTTCTCGTAGAATTTTATGGCAAGACAGGCATAGATCTAAAACGTAGCAGGTTCAGGACCTTATCTAACGATGAAAAAGCTTTCTACGCGTCTGCTGCGTTCGATTTTGAAGTCGAGACGAGTATTGGATGGCTTGAGCTCGTTGCATGTAATTACCGATCTGATTATGATCTAAAGGGACATGCAGGCACAAGCAAGCAAAACCTCGAAGTATTAGACTCAGCAACCCAAAACAAGGTGTTACCACATGTATTTGAGCTGTCGATGGGAATTGACAGAAGCATATACACAATTTTGGAACACTGTTACTATGAAGACGAACGCCAGAATGAGAGAGTGGTACTTCGTCTAAAGCCTTACCTCGCACCAATTCTAGTCGGAATACTGCCTCTGATGACTAAAGAGGGACTTGACCAAAAAGCAAGCGAGATCAATTCTAAGCTAAAATATGACTTTGACACCTTTTACGATGAATCAGGGTCTATTGGTAGGCGTTACCGAAGGCTTGAAGAATTAGGGACACCATTTGCTGTAACTGTAGACAAGACGACAATGCAAGATGATACTGTGACTGTAAGACACAGAGACACAATGCAGCAGGAAAGAGTCAAGATAGATGATTTGTATGAATATCTCCATAAAGCAGTTGGACTGCGCTAGATTCATAGATACACTTTGCTTTATCAATTGTAGTAAGTTAAACAATAATTTTTACAGTAGCTATCTATTTTGATAAGGGCTATAGCGCCCCTTTTTATGATGCAAGATTAAGAATACGAAATCTAATAGTCCACCAGAATCGAAAGAAATTAAAACGCAAGATGCATGAAATAGTATGAAAAGAAGACGGCAAATAGGAGAAGCATAGCATCAGATAACGACTTGCCCTTAGAAAAGTGGCTTGTATGCTATCGGAATCCAACTTCAAATAAGCAGCCAAGTGGCTCTGTATTTATTCGTCAATTCTATGCGCCCGGTTATTACGAAGCTTATGATACGGTTCTAACGTATGCTGAAAATACGAACATGGAGGTGGTGTGGTTCCGCGAAAAGCATTCATGCGAGCCATTTCGTGATTGGGACATTCCCGAGCTCGAATCGCTTTGCACCTACTGTAACAAGAAGTTCAACGACCTCGAGCCAGTACCCTGCAAGCATGAGAGCTGCAATGCAGAGTTTTGTTCGAGGGAGTGTATGGCAAACCATCTTGCATTGCGGCATAAAATTAGAGATGTGTCAGAGCGAAGTTAGTCTTTTGTATACGGCAGAATTCACGCCCAATTACCTAGGTTTTAGAGCATATAAGATGCTAGAGCAGAGAGCTGATGGCGGGAGAATTCTGCTATTTAATAACTAGATATTTGAGTCTTGGCAGGGCTTATCCCCTTCATATCATCCAGTAATGATTGGTAAGAAAGGGGACAACAATGTGATCAAAAAGAGACTAGTATTATAAATAATGCTCGTCCCATAAACAAAGCTATCCTTAGTTGTCAGATGAGGCTTTGTCTACGTGGACTATTAGATTTCATCACCGCTTGACAAGATCAAGAGTGACCATGCGTATACGTTCAGGATCTCCCCTAAATTGCTCGATGCAGCGCGACGAGTATTGTCTTGGTGCACCATCCTGCTGACATACTACTGAAAAACCAAGAGATATGAAGCAGGACTTGAGCCAATCAGCCCAGACAGAATACTGTTCATCGCTTACAGGCTGTAGCAACTCATCTGTTAATTCTGTAACGAGCTGGAGCTGCCCCTGTTTTTTTAGCTTCAAATAAACAGATTTATAGAACGGCTTCCATTGTTCTTCCTTTTTCTGATCAATAAACGGTGGATCAGGCAATATTATTATGAATTGATCAACAGATTCATCCAAGAATGTAGGAACAATGTCTTCAAAAGACCGGTTTATGACAATAACATTGGGAAGGCTGATTCTTGACCGTGCTTGTATGCATTGATCATTGTTAAGTTCGATTCCAACATACGTCCAACCAGGATTGTGCTTGGCTAGGATTTCAAGTAGTCGGCCATCGCCCATGCCAAGTTCTACAACTAACTTGGAATAAAATGGGAGAGAAAGATTCATCCTCCAGTGTTAAGCCTTGAGTAGCTCAGCTTCAAGCAATTGCTGCAGGAGTTGAACCGTTTCTTGTTCGACCTGCTGTCTTGGCAAGGCTAGCTTCGCAGAGAACTGATCGGTGATTTGGTTGATTGTCTTGGTTCCGTCACATGCGTTCCAGAATTCTACAATTGCTTCATTAACCATAAACCCCTGATCTTTATTGTTCGCAAGTATGAGTGATCCATCATCCTGCTTTGAAAAACTGCCCATTTTCAGGGGCTTACTCTTTTCATAGTCGATCTGGAATCGTAACTTTGGCCTGCCAAAACCAATTTTTTCCCGCACGTCTTGATTCATTTTTTCAAGGCTCCAAGGCGGATCCCATACTATGTCGACATTGACATTGCCTACCCCATTTACCTTTCCTACGTAGCGTTTGACATCACTCACCAAGGTATCATGAAGCGGACAACCTCTGGTAGTCATTGTCATCTTGATGTCTACGTCTTTACCATCAGCAACCTTGACTCCATATACGAGTCCTAGGTCTACTACATTGACAGGTATCTCTGGATCCATGCACTTTTTTAGTGCTGCATAAACTTGCTCTTCAGTTACTGTTTGCTGTGTCGACATGGCTCTACCTTATATTACGTTGGATAAAACATGATAAAAACTTTATCAGCCAAGCAAGGATTTAAGATTCTTATCAAATGGAGGATTGAGTACCCCTCTCTCAGTAATGATGCCTGTTATAAGCTCTGGTGGAGTCATGTCGAATGCAGGATTAAACACTCTGACGCCTTTGGGTGCAATCCTTCTCTTGCCTACCTTCACCACTTCCTCTACTGACCTATCTTCAATTATCACATCTGCAGGGGAGCTCTCAAAATCAAATGTTGATAACGGAGCTGCAACGTAAAATGGCACATTATGTTTGTTGGCAAGAATTGCCACCTGGTAAGTTCCAATCTTATTAAAGACATGACCTGTGCGAAGCACTCTATCAGCTCCTACAATAACGTGGTTAACTGCACCAATAGCCATCATGTGCCCCACAGCAGTATCAGTTATTAAGCTGACATCAATACCATCATGCAGGAGCTCAAAAGCGGTCAGACGGGAACCCTGCATTACTGGGCGCGTTTCTGTCGCAATGACGCTAAGGCGTTTGCCTGAGTCTCTCGCAGCTCTTATGACACCGAGGGCAGTACCGTATGCAACCGTAGCAAGCGAACCAGCATTACAGTGAGTAAGCACCATATCGCCATCCCGGAGTATCTTGAGGCCATATGCTCCTATTTTCCTGTTGGTTTCGATATCCTCTTGCGCCATCTTGAGCGCCTCGTTAAGTATTACCCTTTTTGCCTCTTCTAGGGTCTTAGCACGCTTGCCCTTTCCCATCACTCGCTGCAACGCCCAAAAGAGGTTAACTGCAGTAGGACGCGTAGTCTGGAGCACCTTGAATGCACTATCGAGATCTCTCATTAATTCAGGTAGAGTCTTAGCCTTGCTCTGCTGAGCTGCTAACGCAAGACCAAATGCAGCGCTTACGCCTATTGCAGGTGCGCCTCTTACTACCAGTCGCCTGATCACATCTGCTACTTCATTGTAATTTTTGCATGTCACATAGACTAGTTTGTTTGGAAGTTTTGTCTGATCTATGAATACCACAGAATTATCTTTCCATGCAACCGTCAGCAAAGGGTCTCGATTGTGTGTCAAATGTCATAAAATTTTTTCAGTCAGTATTAAATCTAACTAGGTCTGCCGATTGATGCAAACCTCCGGGCAGAAAATCTCAATTCATCAAGGATCCCACGACCATCATATAGAGCTGCGCCGTTTAAAGTTTCATTTGTAATATTATGATATTCTGAATGGTCTGAAATCAACATCACAAGATCTGCACCCCTTACCACTCTTAATAGATCCGATGACAGTATGATATCATGTGGTAGATTAGGATCTTTTGTTACTAGCGGATCGTGCACCCGGATCTCTTTCACTTTCATCTTCTCCAGTTCCTCAATGACCCTATATGTGGGCGAGAGGCGGGTATCTGATACGTTACCTCTAAACCCAAGTCCCAGCAATGCTACGGTACACTTCGAAAGATCAGATTTATCAATCAATCTAATCGCCTGCGTGACGCAATAGGCGGGCATTGAATCGTTAATTGCCCTTCCATTCCTTACGATTTTGCAGTCAACTCCAATCATATTTGCAGCGTGGAGTATGAATTGAGGATAAACCGGTATACAAGCACCACCTACACCAGCACCAGGCCTGTGCATGTGACAAAAGGGCTGAGAATTGGCAGCTTCTCTTGCCTCCCAAAAGTCAACGCCTGCTTTTTCGCAGAATTTGGCCATCTCGTTTGCAAGCGCAATGTTGACATCTCGATATACTCCTTCTAGGAGCTTTTCAGCTTCCGCTGTCCGCATATTACTTATCTTTATCACACCTTTCTTGGCTATCAAGGAATAGAGATTGGTACCAATTTCTAGGCTCTTGGCACCTGCCCCTGCCACGACTGCAGGATATCTTATCTCAATATCCTCGATCGCTCTTCCTTCATAGATGCGTTCAGGATTGTATAGCATGAAAAAGTCTCGTTCGACTTTGAGTCCGCTCTCTTTCTCTAAGAGAGGTAAGACAACATCCTCTGAGGTGCCAGGTGGCACACTAGGATTCAGTGAAACAACATCCCCTTTCTTAAGACCTTGTGCAATAGCAATCGTCACTTGCTTAACTGCAGAAAGGTCTGCAGAAAATAAATTAGTAAGGAGCACGGGTACGCATATTAACTTAAAATGGCTGTCTTGAGAGGCCTTAACGAGGTCACTGTATACAAGGAACCGTTTTTCTCTTAGCCCTCTTGAAAACGCCTTGCTAACTCCAGGCTCATGTATGTGTGTCCTTCCCTTCCTTGCATTTTCAAGCACTTCAGAGGAGTTGTCAACACCAATGAGAGTAGCGCCAGCTCGCAACCATGAGGACGCAAGAGGAGAGCCTACATGTCCAAGACCATAAACTGCAATCTTAAATTCGCCTGATCTAACTCTTTTTGCAAGTTCAGTATCAATGTTGTTCTTATTGGCTGAGATTGTAGCTGATGTATTGCTGAGATTTTTCATGGTAGGTCTAACATGTATTTTCTGTTCGTATATTAGAGTTAACCTTTGATTATCAGCTAATAAGTTAAATTCACGAAGCTGCCAATGTGACATGCTTGTCTGAATTAATACCTACAGCCATCAAGGCATTTGCTAATGAAATTATGCATCCGGTTGCACTCATTGGTTGCCGTACATCACCAATATCACTTGATTGCTGCGAATACGACCTAGCAATATTTGAACTATCTCAAGAAGATAAACAAGTTAACCAGGTCGTCCAGGTCAACAAACAACCAGTTGAGCTGATCCATTTCACTGGATCGATAAAGGATCATGTTATTGATTTGGCAAATATGGCGGTATTGAGGGATAACGCTAATCTTACGCTGTCTTCGGCTGCTAAAGACATAATAGTGGAAAAATATACAAAAACGCTAGTATCTTCAGGTAAGAAATCGCTAATAAGTTCCCTGTTTTGCCAGCAGAAAATGAGGGGAACCAAACATCCCATTGTTGCTGCAATGTGGCTTAAGATAGCAGCTTATGAATTTATAGATGGAATGATCGCTCTTTCGGGAAACAGACCTATGCCTGTCCATATTTTGGAACAAGTAAGGCAGATTGATGTTCGAAGGACAGAAGGGGTCGAGGTTGCCCTAGAATGTATTGGAGCGGAAAGGGCCACCCGGCCTGCCATATCCAGGTCAATGGAGGCAATCAAGGAATTAAAGCTAAACGACTACGACAAAGACCTTTTCTTATCAAAGATAACCCATCTACTTGAGCGCAGGATGTTAGTAGACTGCTATTATTATGCAGGAAGAGTTGCGTCAAAAAATCTTGTAACTAGAATAGAGTCATTCCACAGCCAATATTCCAAGCTTGTACAACTTGCACTAGACTTGAGCAGCGACTCCCAGAGCCTTGAAAAAATGCAAAAGCGATTGTTCAGAGCCGTGAAGATAGGTTTAGGACGCTGATTACCTTCGTCTCACTGCCAAGACTGGAGGCTCAGATGCCTCTAACGTAGCTCTGCTGGTCTTTGCTCTCAGCTTTGCCTTGTATTTTAAGTTTCTAGGCTTAGTCCTCAGCCTATAGCCACAACATGGGCACCAAAGTCCATCCCATTTTATAAATATCTCACATATCTGGCATCTTTTCTGTCCGCTAGCGTACCTGCCCGATCCAACAGGCTTTTGAGCTTTGTGACGAAGGCATATACCTTTACAAGTCATTGATAGAAAAAAGCCGTTAAGTTTTCTATTTAATACTTTGTAACGGTTGATCCTGATTGCTAAGCAATGATTGTATAAAGATAAGAAAAAAAGCAGGATGCCCTCTATTCTCGGACATTGATATTGTTGGCTTGGAATGCTTCATTCATCGTTAGATATTCTTCGATCTTCAGCTTGATGTCATCTGGCTCAGTATCTTCCATGCCTTGAAGGCCAGCCTTGAATGAGACTTTGTTGCCCGAAACGTTTACGTCATCAACTTGCATGTCTGCGTAGACATTTGCAAGCTCGTTAACCCATTCCCGGGCTTCATTCGCATCTACACCGGAGGTCTCAATATTCACGTTCAACATTTTAGTCATCCGAAATCACCTAGAACGCAATCCAGTTCGGCATTAATAAAGTTGGCGGGAGTCAGATTTAGGCGTAAGATACAAATTTAAACAATGTTGCTTTTTTAATTATAAAGTGACTATTATTATTTTTCTCCGAAACCCCAGTATTTGGTGAGTTCTTTTTCAAACTGGCCGAACTGATCGTCATTTAGAAAATCACCACAGTTTTTGTGGTTTGCCACGACCTTCATTCCAACGAGCTTAAACTCAACTTCGTAAAACGTTACTTTGGGGCAGTTGCACATTTCCTATATACTGTACTTCTTTTCAGATCAACTACTTATCTGTTTATTTTGCAAAGAATAAACATTTATCAGTTGCCATATACTTTATTCTTACCAATGCGTCGTAGGTTTCTCACGTTTGCATTAGTAACTTCAGTCTTATTGTTTGGCACTGTAAACCTGATGAACAACGCTTTTGCACAAACGCCTGAGTGGTATCCCGGTGAAGGCGTAAGACAAGATATGTTTGTCAAATACAGGATCGAACATTATGACTTTAACGATAGACAGCCTTTTGTCATGACATTATACTTCCAGCAGCAGGATCAGGATGGCAATTGGATAGTCCCAACATATGTGGAAGCTAATGGCATGGTTCATCAAGGTACCTTGAAGCTTTCAGATACCATGTCGCCCCTCTTAGGTGGCGAAGTTCCACAAGAAATGAGAGAGTATATAGCGGCTTACCAAAGCTCCCTTACCTGGCTAGACGCATTTACTTCGGTGTCCGCACCTTTGTCGTTGACAGCAGGGTCTTGGGGAAAGATAGCTTCGATTGGAGGCAGCGAAGTCAAACCAGCAGGGACACAACAAGTTCAGTTTGCAGGAGCACAGAGCTTGTGCGGCGCTCCTACGTGTGATGCCACACTCATTACATGGCGAAAGGGTGTAGATAGCAACGTATGGGTGGTAAACGAATTCCCATTCCCTGTGAAGGCTTTGACATATGCCGATGTGACTACACCTCCACAGCCGATCCAGTACGCCTACGAGCTTTTGGAAACAGGCTCAGGGCAGCCGCCGGCTCCGACGGCAACTGTCGAAGTTCCTCAACCTCCCCTTGACAGAACAACCACTGACGGTTCCCATGTGATACTGACATGGGATCCTGTTGATATTCAACCAAACGAAGCAGTAAACTTCGGTCTCGAATTTCGAGATGCCAATAATGTACCATTAAATGGTGTTTCCTATGACTTTATGGCAAATGACGCCGGTGGGCCGATCATACAGCAATTCACTAATCAATATGCAGAAACTGGAACATCTTCGCAACAAGTCACATTCACTAGTCCAGGGCCAAAGACTATTTTAGTTACAATTAACGCTGTAGGAAGCCGACCTGTAGGACAGCTAATCGAAAGTGCGGATTTCAATATAGTAGTTGCAGGCGCTGCTAATGCAACATCAGCAGCAACAGGAGGCGCTGCTAATGCAACTAATGCCACTATGACTGGAGGAGCCGCAGCAGAGAATGGAACTAATGCAAGCGACGACATCACAACTGCTGTCGGAGATAATCAACCTAGCGGCAACAACCCGTTTGATGCTCTTACTGATTCAATTCAGAACCTGTTTGGTGGCGGTGGAGGCGGTCAATAGACCTGCAACATTTGACATTTGAGCACAATAGCAGTAGTAGTGCTGGCTATTGCAATTTTTGGAATTGTCATAGCAACCACAAGACACGGCAGATTCAGTTTCGATCAAAGAATGTAAGAATCGTTTAAGAACTCCTCCTAGGGTCGGCGGTGACTTCTATAGAGATAGGATTCCCTTGTGCGAAAGATAAGACCATTCTAGAGACCCAACTTCCAATAGCGATAGAATCATTTAACACCAAGCACATTTTACTCCTTCTTCTTTTCCACAGGAATATCGGATTTTTTGTCAAACCTGACTATCTGCTTGACAGCAAAATTTAAAAAGCCATACTCTGATCGTATAGCAAATGACACTACCAAAGGGATATGGAAGTGGTGGACGTAGAACAGGTGGAGGCGATAGCCGTGATGAGATTGAACGCATGATCGGCCGCAGAGTCGAGCACATGGGTGGCATATTCATCATTGGCTTTGCGGTGGTCTGGGCTGCAACTGCAGGCGGAGTTTATGTGGGAGTTTCAGTCTATCCATGGGCGTATCCATTGCCAAGTGGCCTTTATGCACTTTCCGTCCTAACTGTAATTGAGGCTCTAGGATTCTTCTTCATGTGGAAGATTTCCCACGAGAAACCAGTTAGAGCATAAACGTTCCTTTTCTCTTCCTCTTTTTGTTTTAAAATCTCTAGTCAGATCATGTTTTGTACTGGACATTCAAGGTTGAATACTTGCAAATCCCAGAATGAAAGCGACAAAGAGGACAGAGAATCCTATTAATTCCATATGCCCTATCAATACATAAAATTTTATATACTAGCTTTATGTCTGGGTAAATAATGGTCTGGCTTAGACGTACAACGCACTACTTGTTCATAGTGGTGGTCGCTGTCAACAGCACGCTGCTAACCATCAACGCTGGAGACTATATCTTCTACACAGACTGGATGTGGTCATCATTTGTAGTATTTTCGATCTCTCAATCTACAATGCTTGTAGTAGGAGCGATATACTATATGTTGTTCACAGGAGTTCCAGGAACTGCCACATATTACGCCACAATCATGACCATATACACTTGGGTCGCCAAGGGTGCATGGTTTGCATTGGGTTATCCTTATGACTTCATTACAGTGCCTGTCTGGATACCATCGGCAATGCTTTTGGATCTGACATACTGGGCTACGAGAAGAAACAAACACGCTGCCATAATCATAGGTGGAACGCTGGTTGGCCTATCCTTACCGCTGTTTAACATGGTCAATCTGCTGCTCATAAGGGATCCATTGGAGGTGGCATTCAAATATCCAAGGCCTACACTGCCAGCATATATGACTCCCGTCGAACCTCAGGTTGGCAAGTTCTACAACAGTCCTGTTGCCTTAGGAGCAGGCGCGGGAGCGGTGCTGTGCGTTCCAATAGCTGCGTTAGGTGCAAAGCTTAACACGTGGACATACCGCTGGATGGCTGCGTGGAGCAAGTGGGACTAAAAAGCAACTCTACACATTCCCCCCTTTTCTCTTTCTTTTAGAAATTCTAAAACGCTAGTCTTTGCATGTTAGTATCAATTGATTAGGTTTCTCAATGTGAATAATTAACAACAGAAAGATCTAATTGGTTTTAAAGTTAGTTTTTGCACTTTTTGGCACTGGGTGCCGAATTAATCATAGTATTTAAGCGAAGATACGTCAATTAACTAGTCCACTGCTATCATCGAGTCGACACGGTTTATGCTGTTCGTGAACGTTTAGTATCAGATTTACAAGGGAAATCGTCAGATACACTAGTAGAAGTATAGTTAATCAAGCTTTGAAGTCGGGAGACGCAACCGGTAACCCTTTGGCTTTTAGCTCTTCTATCACCCTTGCATATTGCTCGACTGCCTGCTTCCTGACTTTTTCGATATCATTTGAGTAAACATGGATTGTAGGCATAGCTAGGCCTTTAGCAGTCATTTCTATCTTGACGCTATACTGATATAGTTGCTGCGGCTGCGGCTGTTGCTCGCTCATACGTAGACAATCACCATAGGTACAATAGGAATCTCAATACTAATTATCCGTTCCATATTGACAGAGTGTCTCTCTACTACTCCAAGGGCTTGTATTACTAGAGAGATTTATCATAATAGCATTGAGACTATATACCTATTCGTATGCTTGTCTATGCATCTCACTCAGCTCTGTCTGTTCTTTTACTGTGTCAACCTCCTTCTTTTCAGTTGCGCTATGCATTTCCTTTTCCAGATGTTGACGCCTGTCAATCTCGCTTGTAAAAATAGCACCACACACAAAGCATTGAAAGTCAGCAGTTATCTTCTTTTGAGAATCTTCGTCTACCATAAACTAATTGGTCTTTTAAGAATAATACAGGTTTCATACGCTATAGACACAACAAACAGGGTGCTTATCAAGTATAGATTCATAGTCAAATCGCGCCAAATTTTCTCAATTCAACGATACTCACTTATTCATTACGACAAGAACGTACCTCAGGAAATAATATTGACACGAAGAGAAAAACACAACGAACATAGATCTTTCTAGAACAATGAAACATAGGAACAATGAATCTAGTTAATAATGCAAGAAGTATCTAGACCACACACGGAAGGCATTGTCACTTCAAATAGCCAAAGTCAAAGGAATACCAATAAAGCTGCATTTTACTCTAGCGATAGTTTTTGGGCTAATTGCATGGACTCTTGCGGTTAGCTATATGCCTCTTTTCTATCCAGGTCTCCCTCAATTGGCTTATTGGACAATGGGTATCTTAGGTGCCATAATCCTCTTCATATCAGTGCTATTGCACGAGTTATCTCATTCAATAGTTGCAAAACGATATGGCTACAAAGTACGCCAGATAATCCTGTTTGTATTTGGTGGCGTATCAGATATTCGTGATGAGCCAAAAGAAGAATACAAGAAGGAGTTTATGATTGCTATAGTCGGTCCAATCTCCAGCTTTGCCCTTGCAGGATTATTCGCTGCTGTTTGGTTTGTACTAGTTCTAGTTGGCGCAAATACCACTACTACTACTTCTCAAATGAATACACCATTATTTGCTCTGCCTCAGCCACAACAACAAGAACAAGGTCCGGCTTCTTCTTCTCTTCCACCTAGTGCAACGTCTGATGGACAGGTGATAGGGTCTATTGCCCAAGGTATAATGCGGTATGGCGTAATTGTAAACATCTTGCTTGGAGCATTCAATCTTCTTCCTGCATTCCCTTTAGATGGAGGTAGAGTGTTACGAGCAGGGCTGACGCGATGGAGAGGCAATTATCACGATGCTACAAAAACTGCAGTCAAAGTAGGTGTTTGGATATCTTATGGGCTCATGGCTTTTGGATTTCTAACTATTTTTACTGGTTCATTCATTGGGGGAATATGGTTGATACTCATCGCCTGGTTTTTGCAAAGCGGTGCTCAATCTTATCATCAGCAACACGAAATTACTGCAGCACTTTCAGGAGTGCGCTTGCATCAAATTATGAATACACAATTTATCGCAGTTAGTCCAAGCATGAGCATAAAGGAAATCTTAGAAGACTATTTTAACATCTATAGAAAAAGTGAACTACCGGTAGTTGAAAGAGAAGTCGAAAATACAGAAAACAAGAACTACTACCTCTTAGGTTCCATTACTGCAAAAGACGCAATGAGTGTTTCTGAGAAAAATAGAGAAAATGTAAGAGTTGAAGAAGTAATGATTGAAAAGAAAAATCTTGTCATTATGGGTCCAGATAAGACAGCAGACATTGCTTTGAACACAATTATGGAAGAGAATAAGAGCAGAATTTACGTTTGCGAGAACACATCTATCGAAAACAGGATAAAAAGAACCGAGAAAATGCAGCAACAAATGATGGTGGCTGATAGAACGATAAAATCAGAGCGGTTAGTTGGCATAGTTAGTAAAACAGATATCTTAAATGTTGCAAAAGAAAGAAT
>JBQGBZ010000016.1:0-7778 GCA_052038215.1 Nitrososphaera sp. | reverse complement strand
TTGCCTTCTGAGGAAACTGGAGCGGAGGAAGAACTGGAATAAGAGGTTGATAAGGATTGTTGTGTTGATATTTCTGTCGTTCTCTTGTCATACAATTCCAAAGCCTGTATCGCTTGGCGTGCGAACAATTCATAATTTCCCCTTTCTACTAATCTAATCATACCTTCTTTTGCCATCGTACTTTTTTGATAAAGTTCTTCAAATACAGGTAATTTCCATATCACTGCACTCATGCCCAACTGCAAACTCTCCGCAAGCGCTATTCCAAATCCTTCTCTGCTTGATGGAAACAAGAAAACCTTGGATCTTGAGTATAAGTTAACCTTCTCTTGATGGGACACTTCTCCTTTGTGGTTTATACCTAGTGATTTGAGATGATTTATTTCCTTTAACGAAGCTCTGCCTACAATGACAAAGTTTGTGTTTGGGCAAAGCTTCTTCAAAGCTGACCAGATTTTGTCGACACCGTCGAGCTTTTCAATGCGCGCTATGCAGAAGAAGTCAATATCCTTTTGAGCGTGTATATCAATAGTGAGTCTATCCACCCCCGTGCCAACCACTCGTATTTTGTCAGATGTGAAAGGTACACTATTCTCTTCTGCTTGTCCTTTATTTATCTCATGAATACCACTGGTTATGCCATAAAAGTATGATAATTGTCTTGCAGAGGTGCGGCTGACTGTTAATATCATATCCGAGTCGTTAATCATCATATGTGTCAATTTCTCTATGATCGAGTTATACCACTTTGCAAACGCTCTGGTAAAATGAGACTTTAATTCGGAAAGACGATCCGGAAGTATTCGGGGTTCATAATGATGAAAGATTACCACAATCTTTGTGCGCGGGTGAAAAAGCCTAAGGAGGCTCCAAAGGAATATGCTTGGCTCACCCCAACTATCCAACAAAGCTATCTGGGGAAGAGTGATAAACCCCCGCACTGCGTCATAAAAGTCCATTATCAAGCACGGTAGGATATTTCTGAGAATTTGGTTGGTGTTAAGCTTTGCATCTATGGATCGTTCACTGCTTACATTCTTGACGTCAAGCACTCCTAACTTACTGATAGAGTCTGAAACCCTTCTAGACCATAGTAAACCCCCTACTGGAGCGGCTTCTCTAGGATAACCAAAGACAAGAAGACGCAGAATCTCTTCATTTCTCGTCGTGGAACAAATTTTACCTTTTTTCTTTGCCAATTATTGAAATCACGTAATTTAAAGTGCATATCTTATAACACACGCAAGCTATTTCAATACATCGACATCCTCGGTACGAAGATAGTAGTATAATATTAATTTACATCTTGTACCCAATTGTCTTCTATGCGTGAGATCGAATTGGGGGGTGTTATTGCGGCAAAAGCCAATATGCAGATCAACGCTATTTATAATAGCCTGACGTTCATGAGTCTCCTGTTGTTATGCTTTAGTTTAATCCAGAACCGGCTTCTAGACATATTATTTTCAGTAGTTAAGTATTTTGTGTGTCAGACAAATACATTGTTCTGCCATGCCGAAAAATATTGAGCGCAGATTCTATAGAGGTACAGCAGGATGGATTATTATTGGAATCATTGCTGCAGTAGCTGTCATATTGGGAGTAATAATGGCATTTAGTTCAATATTAAATCCTGGCGGGCCAGCAATAGAAACTTAATCGGACACTACAGATGAGTCGGCGACAACTGGTCCTGAACACAATACAACGGCAGGTGGCAGCGTCCCACTCGAAAATCCTCAAGAAGCTGTTACTAACGCTACTGTCCCCAGTGTTGAGCAGATCCCGGATTCAGAAGTCAGCTTTGGCAGAGAGACAAGCACCCTTGAAACACCTACAGCAGGGCAACTGGATGAGAATAATAGTTCAAATAGTACGAATGGTGGTCTTGAGAACCCCCTAGGTGAAAATACTACTAGCTTGACAGGAACCTAATACGCAATATTCGATTAATTTAGTAGTGTCATAGTTGGGTTGAATAATGCTAAAAGATGGATAGTTGCTTGGAACAGTAGATGCAAGTTAGGTGCGACTCATATAGCTAGATATGCAAAATATATATAAAACATAACGACGTTATACCAAGTGTATGAGTGCGAAAGAAGACCTTAACATGGATTATAGTAAGTATGACTTTAAGGATTCAACTGAGCTTTATGTTTTCCTCAGCAGAAAGGGCCTTTCAAGAGGCACCGTTGAAGAAATTAGCAAGATGAAGGGTGAGCCTGACTGGATGAGGGAGTTTAGGTTGAGATCATACGAGGTCTTCCTCAGCAAGCCAATGCCTAATTGGGGCGGAGACTTGTCTAAAATTGATTTTCAGAATATCTACTATTACGCCAAAGCGTCAGAGAAGAGTAGCAAGAGCTGGGACGACGTTCCAGAATCGGTAAGGAATACCTTTGAAAAGCTTGGCATCCCCGAGGCTGAGCGTAAATTCCTTGCAGGAGTCGGTGCACAGTACGAATCTGAAACTGTTTATCACAATTTAAGGGAAGACCTGCAAAAGCAGGGCGTAATTTTTGCTGACACTGACACGGCAGTAAAACAATACCCTGACATTCTCAAGAAGCATTTCGGCAAGGTAATCCCGCCAGAGGACAACAAGTTTGCCGCCCTTAATAGCGCGGTATGGTCAGGTGGCTCATTTATTTATGTTCCACGAAATGTCAAGGTTGAGCTTCCGCTCCAGGCATACTTTAGGATTAATGCAGAGAATATAGGGCAATTTGAGCGCACTCTTATAATCGCAGATGAAGGCGCCGAAGTCCATTACATTGAAGGATGCACAGCACCTGTCTACACCACAGAGTCGCTCCACTCTGCAGTTGTGGAGTTAATTGCCAAGAAGGGCGCCAAGATACGCTATACTACAATCCAGAACTGGAGCAAGGACGTATACAACTTGGTGACAAAGAGGGCCTATGCTTACGAAGACGCAAAGGTCGAATGGATCGACGGTAATCTCGGCAGCAAGCTAACAATGAAGTATCCAGGCGTCTATATGCTTGGCAAAAACGCACATGCTGAAGTCGTGTCAGTGGCATTTGCGGGGAAGGACCAACATCAAGATGCAGGAGCAAAGGCGGTACATCTTGCACCAAACACTACCTCCAGAATAACTAGCAAGTCTGTAAGCAAAGATTCCGGGAGGACAACGTATAGAGGCCTTCTCCACGTTGCAAAGGGTGCCACAGGCGTCAAATCAAACGTAAGGTGTGATGCGCTCTTGTTAGACGAGCGCTCAAGAACCGATACTTACCCATACATCGAGGTTAACGAGGATGATGCAACTATTACTCATGAAGCGACAGTAGGTAAGATAGGCGAGGATCAAATAATTTACCTGATGAGTAGAGGATATTCAGAGTCAGATGCACTCTCAATGATCATCGGTGGATTTATGGAACCATTTACAAAAGAGCTTCCAATGGAGTATGCAGTAGAGCTTAACAGGCTAGTCAAGCTTGAAATGGAAGGCTCAGTCGGTTAAGCCTCCTTTGATCTCTATTCATCATTTTTTGTGATCCCAAAATGCCTACTACTACTAATACTACTCTTTCCTCAATCAACAGCGGGTACGTTGATTTATTAGCGGCCCCAGAGCCCAGCTGGCTAGCCTCGATCCGCAAACAAGCATTCCTACACTATCAGTCGCTCCCTTCTGAAGTATCACCACTCTACTCAAAGTATTCTGACGTTAACAAGATAAGACCAGAAAGCATTCATCTTACGGGGCAGCCTACAAGACCCCGATCTGCTGCACTTAGTAAAGACCTCTCAGACAGGTTAAAAGAGGTTGAGCAGGAGACAGGAATTCTTCAAATAGGCCCGGAAATAAACAATGTCTTTGTCCGCGATAGTGTGGCCAAACAAGGTGTTATATTATCGAGTATGAATGACGCGTTGGCAAGTTACGGTGAGCTGATCCGTTCACACATGGATTCGAATCAGCCGAACTATCTTGAGGATAAATTCCTTGCCCTTGAAGGGTCTGCTTTCCAATCTGGCATTTTTATCTATATTCCTAGAAATGTTGTGCTTGAGGAACCGATACGGGTAATTACTTCTCTAGCAGAAGATGGCACCTCGCTGATATCAAGAAACATTATCGTAGCAGAGAAGGGCTCAAAGGCAACGGTAGTACAGGAGATATATGCGCCTGGATCATCGGGCAGAGACGATGTACAGCAGGGGTATTTTGAACTAGTTGAGACTCATGTCAATCCAAATGCACACTTGGAGTTAGTTACTCTTCAGGCAATGGGTCATGACACGATCAATGTTTCAAACAGGAAGGCATTTGTCGAAAGGGATGCCAAAATGTCTTGGTATATTGGCATGTTTGGTTCGCTGCTTTCACGCTACAAAACAGACAGCATAATGAAAGGTCCTGGTGCCTCTTCTGAGGACGTTGAAATCGTCTTTGGCATAGGCAATCAATCCTTTGATGTTACATCAAACCTTCTCCACCGCGCACCTCACACAAGAGGAAGGGTGCTTGTTAAATCTGTGCTCAAGGACACTTCAAAGTCGTTGTTCAAAGGCATGATCAAGATAGACAAGGAGGGGAGGGGAACGGAATCATATCTCGCAGGCCATGCAATCCTTCTTGATAGAGGAGCAAAGTCAGATGCAATTCCAGGCCTTGAAATAGAAACTAACGAAGTTAAAGCCACACACTCTGCATCTGTAGCCCAGATGGATGAAAACCAAATTTATTATCTAACGACAAGAGGTTTGAGCAGAGAAGGAGCCAAGCGGGAAATTGTAGCTGGCTTTCTTGAGCCACTCTCAAGAAAGATGGGTCCAACCATTAGAGCTTGGATCAACTATCTTATTGACAACAAGTGGCAAGGCAAGCAATTAATGCTTAGGACTGATGAGGCAATGGAACAGATATTGGAAGTTGAAAAGTCACGCTATCGTGAGACTCAAGATCTCTTCGAAAAGCACTATAAGTATAGGTAGCTAAATGAGGGTGATAACATTATTATCATGTCAGAAGAATGGGTAAAGGTCTGCGACGAAAAATCATTGATGAATGGCGAGATGCTGGATTTTGATCACGGCAGCAAAAAGATTCTTCTTGCCAAAATAGGAGGTAATGTATACGCCACCGACAGGATATGCACACACGCTTTCGCAGATTTATCTACTGGAATTGTGAACGAGGAAGAAAATACTGTGACATGCCCTTTGCATCTCTCTGCATTCAAACTTGATACTGGCATTCCACAGAATCAGCCTGCTGAGGATCCAATTAAAACTTACAAGGTTAAAATACAGGACAACTCAATTTACATTAAGCTGGACTAGCGAAATGATGCAAAAAGGTGCTCTAAATGTACAGAAAATAAGAGAGGACTTTCCCATTCTTAAGCGCAAGCTTAGCGGAGACAAACCTCTTGTCTATCTTGACAATGCCGCTACTACACAGAAACCTCTTGCAGTCATTAATGCTATCCATGATTATTATATGAATTACAATTCCAACATTCACCGCGCAGTACATCAACTTGCGGAAGAGGCCACTTTAGGATTTGAAAAGACAAGAGAAAAAGTGGCGAAGTTTATCAATGCCAAATCAACTGAAGAGATCATTTTTACACGCAACGCCACAGAAGCCATAAACTTGGTAGCCTATTCCTGGGGGAGGGCTCATATTAAAAAAGATGATAGGATAGTCATCACTGAAATAGAGCATCATAGCAACATTGTGCCATGGCAAATTTTGACTTCTGAGAAAAGAGCAAAGCTGGAATATGTGGGAACTGACGACAACGGATACCTAAAGCTTCAAGAATACACTAACTATCTTGAAAGCAGTAAGAAAGTAAAACTGGTCTCCGTTTCACATATGTCAAACGTACTTGGCACCATTGTTCCAGTAAACGACATAATCAAGATGTCGCATGAGAAGGGCATACCTGTTGTTATCGATGGTGCGCAATCCGTACCTCACATGCATGTAGATGTACAGAGAATGGACTGCGATTTTATGGCATTTTCTGCCCATAAGATGCTTGGGCCCACAGGAGTAGGCATATTGTATGTTAAGGAGGAGATTCTTGAAAAGATGCAGCCCTTTATAGGCGGAGGCGATATGATTAAGGAGGTTCACAAGTATGAGACAAGATACAACGACCTTCCGTACAAATTCGAGGGTGGAACCCCTAATATCGCAGATGTTATTGGTTTTGGTGCTGCAATTGACTACTTGAACGACATTGGTATGGATAAGGTCCGAGATCATGAAGTGGAGCTGACAGAGTATGCGCTAGACAAGATTACAGGAGTGAAGGGCGTAACAGTCTACGGTCCTTACAATACAAAGGACAGGGGAGGTGTGATATCGTTTAATATTGGCGACATCCACCCCCACGACTTGGCCACGATTATGAATGATCACGGAGTCGCAATAAGATCAGGCCATCACTGTGCGCAGGTGCTCATGGAGCGACTTGATGTGGCCGCAACGTCTAGGGCAAGTTTTTATATCTACAACACGAAGGAGGAAGTCGATGTCTTCATTAATGCACTTGAAGAGGCAAGGAGGCTATTCAAGATTTGAGTGATGACATTTATCGTGAGATAATTTTAGATCACTATCGTAATCCTCGCAACAAAGGGAAGCTGGTTGAATCAGACGTAAGTATACACGATAGCAACCCTCTATGTGGTGATGAGATTGATATTCACCTCAAGGTTGATGGCGACAAGATAAAGGACATCAAATTTGAGGGGAGGGGGTGTGCGATCAGCCAAGCAAGTGCTTCAATGCTAACTGAGATGATAATGGGCAAGCCCTTGACATCTGTCAAAGATCTTACCAAACAGGACATTTTGGAAAATATCGGGCTCCTCAATCTAGGCCCCGCAAGGATAAAATGTGCTTTGTTATCGCTCAAAGTGCTCAAGCTTGGCATGGTAAAATACTATGCTGATAGAGATCCTGATTCTGCCAAGAAACTACAGAGCGACTCGACCGGTTTGTAATATACCTCCTTCTCATCCTTCTCTCCTAGACCATCATATTGATCATTTGTGTAGACATGATTGGTTGAGCATGCAATATTGCCAATTGCGTTTTAAGTGAAGAGCGGGTTGGCGATATAACTGGCTTTACCTATTTCACTCTAATACTCTGCAATATGATTTTATAGTAGTCATTTGGTATTCTAGCATAACGAGTTCATGTCAGAAGAAAGTTCACCGCAGAAACCGAAAAGCAAAATTGCCTACGCGACCATTAGAATGCCTGACGGGAAAGAACATGAAATCCCATTAGCTCCAAAAACATTCAGCTCAGGGCGTGAGGGTTACTATTCACAGGTTCCTTCATTTGTGTATGATAATGAAGTGTATGGTGGACAGATCCAGATTTGGAAAAAAGGTGAAAAGGGTCAAAAAACCTGAACGCCTCTGTGATAAAGCAATTCTTCTAGACTATTAAAATAGACTACACACACGGGAACACGACGTATATCCAGATTTCTAATGAAGAGCTGTTTCAGTATCGAGGACTGCGTAAGCGATTTCTGTTGTTTCCTTGATTTCTAATACAATATATGCATGTGCTCACAGAGCATCGATTGAGCTCAGCTGTTTTATGGAGGGTCGGTGGATCTGCATGTTGTAACTGCTAATTAAATATCATGCTGTCGCATTAGTTACTACTCATGAGCAGCTCAGAAACTCATTCCAACGACGCCAAAGAAATCGACAAAGATGATGCCGTATTACCTCAGATTGGCGAAGATCCAGGTCTCCCCGCA
>JBQGBZ010000015.1:0-1293 GCA_052038215.1 Nitrososphaera sp. | reverse complement strand
TATGAAAGCCACTTTTACAACTAACTATACTTTTACTCCCTTGGCCGTATTTATTGTACTCAGTATAGGTATACTGCCATGGAAAACAAAATCGAATCCGCTACTACGGAAATAGAAAAAGAAGAAGAAGAAGAGACTGGTAGTTATCTGCAGATCAGCTTCAGCCGAGCACCGAAAAAGAATCAGGAGGCTCTAGCACAGCTTGGAAGGCGATGGGTGCAATGGCTCAACAAACATGGGGTAAGCTCTAAGATCTACTATCTCAACAGCAGCAGCACAACAACAAGCAAGGAAGTTCCTCCTGAGGGCGTAGAAAGCATTGCAAAGATCCTTTCTATTAGTGATGATGAGATGCTTGGCGTGTCCCTGCAATTCTATAGAGACCAAGCTCACGCAGATCAAGTCTATTCAAAGATGATGCAAGACGAAACTTGTGGCGCAATTGCCAAGGAGTTTGATAGTCTAGTCACCCAAGGAAAAAACATGATCACGGATGGATTCAGCCGCCTCAGGGTGTAGGAGTAGTAGAAGTCATAGTAGTAGCTTCAATTGGCGGTAGTGCTAGCGATCTGCTTCTTTTTCCCCTTCTTTTTCTTTCTTTGGCGGCAACGATAACCTTTCGACTTTAGCCTCTATGTGCTCAACATCCGAAATGCATTCGGTTAGCTGTTTGTAATGATAAAGGAGTATGGACATAAGAATCGGGTGGAGCCTGACATACTGAACAGAGTAGGAGCACGCTGAAATGTAGAATTTAGGCATACCAAACATTTCATCAAACTTCTTTCTGTCCAATTTATCCAAATCATTGCAAAATGGCTTATTCCATTCTCTTTCTTCCCTTGTTGCGAGAGCAACCGAAACGATGGTGTTGTTCTGCCGATCTAATATGAAATCGATAACGTCAGTTGCGCTCTTTTTGTTATAGTTTAAATGACAGATAATATAATATTGCTACTTGATGCAATAAATTTTTATACTTTTTCTCCTGAACAGTCAGGAATGACCACTGAAGTCATGTATGCAATAAAAAAAGTGAGTACAAATGCAAATGTCCTCATCCTAACCATGTTCTTGGCTACAGTTTCTGCACTTTTGTTAGTGAGTGGCAGCACCGCTTTTGCACAAGAACAGAATCAGACTGCTGCCACATCAGGTAATAATACTAATGCAACAGCAGTAGAAGCTGCTTCTACGTATAATGAAATGCTAAATCCAAGACAAGTAGAATATCCAGCACATTTAGGATTCAACGATTTGCATATAGAGGCTATTCGTCACATAGATCCAAAT
>JBQGBZ010000014.1:0-1449 GCA_052038215.1 Nitrososphaera sp. | reverse complement strand
ACTCCGGATCATAACTGTGCCTCATCAGACACCACTTTCCGCTGGTGTAGCGTTTGCAGACACTGCCAAGCGATCCTTTGAGCCGCTGGAAAAAATATTGGACAATGAGAATATCCCAAGCCATTACCTTGTGAGGGTTTCGCATGATGCGACCGAAGCGATCCTTGCAACTATCGAAGAGCAAAGGATCGACCTTCTCGTCACAGATTTTGAAACGCTTCGTCACGACAGAAAACTTTTGACTCTCATGACTTGCAAGGTGCTGGCAATAAAGGCAGAGAATGACACACTCGAGCTAGAGCCAAAACCGAGGCATATCAACGTAGAAGAAGAGAAGATGCGAGAGCACCATGACATTGCAGAGGTAGAGAAGAGAAACATGGTTGTAATATATGATGGAAGCGGTCACTCGGATGTGCTTCTGAGAGCCACCAGCTGGCTAGAGCATTCTGGTATGTTTAGAGTAATACTCATCTCACTTGTCAGACGCGAGAACGACAGTGACAATGCTACCAATCTGGAAAGTGGCAGCGTCTCGATGCATCAAGAGTATTTGAGCCAGCTGGGTGTCAACCTAAAGGAGATCGCCCTTCCAGAAGGAAGCCCAAGGACTGCTGACGCTATCCTTGCAGCTGTCAGTATTTTCCAACCAGACATTGTCATAATGGGCACCACAGTCGGCAATCATTCGGTATTTCAGAACCCTGACTTCTTGGCTCTGTTAGATCGGTTTAACTGCCCTGTGGTAATAGCAAGAGATTTCACCATACCCGGTGTGCAGAGAGCCAAGACTGTTATCATGAGATTGCTATTAAGATAATATGTGGTAGCTATTCGAAAGCAATGATGATCTAGTTTTTCATCAACTCTCACATAATATCACACACTCTCCAGGCTCTTTTGATCCCCTCTTTATTTCTCTTTACGTCGCTGCTTTTGCAAGAGATTCAGGCTAGGTGTAAAGAGCCCAGTTTATGTAACAGTCTACCAAAATTCCAATCTAAGAAAATGCAAAATCATCTTGTTGCATTGAAAGTAGTAGTACAAGATGTAGTATTCTTTGGAAGTATACGGTAGATCTTTCCCTCGTCACCAACAAGAGATAGTACATACAAGTATCCATCTGGACCAGTTTCCAAATCTACTATTCCCCCAAAGTCCCTGCCAAAAACTGTGGAATTATAGCCTTGAGGATTGTGCTCAACTTTGTCCTCCAAGGGACCCCTAAGATAGAGACCATCTCTTTGTTCATTTAAATGGAAGTGCAGAATCCTGCCATTATTGAAGCTTCAAACAAAAATGTCAGCTTGATATTTGCCTCCAAGTAACTTTGAATCTAAGAACTCAATTGCAGTAGGCACAACCGGGTCTTCCCAAACGAATTCCGGATCGCTATACTCGCCCCCCAAACCTTGAATCCTATATGACAGCTCCTCCATTAGCCCAATA
>JBQGBZ010000013.1:0-1323 GCA_052038215.1 Nitrososphaera sp. | reverse complement strand
AAACGTATACCGATCTTCTTCAACTTAAAGGGATGAAGATCTTAGTAGTCTCTGGCGAGTATCCTCCAATGAAAGGGGGTGTTGGCAGGTATACCAAGAATTTGGTGCATGCGATTGCCAAGAAACCTGATGTTGAAGTGTCCGTTGCAATAGGCGGCGCCGACACTGCTACTACTACTGCTCTTACCAGCGATCCTAGTCAGGACAGCAATAATGTTATTACTATCTATCGTGGTACCATAAGAAAAGGCGATAAGAGGAATTCTGACCGTATCTTGAAGATTGTTTCTGAAGTAAAACCTGATGTTGTGAATATACAGTATGAAAGAGGGCTATACGAGGTCGATACTACCATCAGACATACATTTTGGAGACTTGTGCATGGATCCACATTGGATCGATTTTACAAAACGTGCCCAGTACCCACAGTATCTACGCTGCACACTGTTTTTCCTCAGGATGAATATCGTGCTTATATAAAAGATAGGGCATTGAGAAAGGAGGGTAGATTTGGTTTCCTGCCTCAGCCCTTGCGTGCTGCTATAAGAAGATGGGTACTGAAGCAGCGATATGATCTACTGCTTCAGGTAGTAAGCCAGTCGGACGGGGTAATAAGCCCTGCGAGGACAATTCAAGAAGTAGTCAGGCGCGGAACTGTAATTTATCATGGCGCAGAGCCGGATATCGAATTCTCGTCTGCATCTTCTTCACTAATGAATGATAAAAAGGAGTTTAGAAAGGGCTTCGGATTACCTGTAGATAAAATGCTTTTGCTCGCATTTGGATACGCGGGCTCCTACAAAGGATTTGACGTACTGGGTAGCCTTGACCTTCCTAATGGTTGGTCTTTAGTAGTAAAGCAGACCAAGCACGAAAGAGGGTTTGAGAGACCCATCGAGATTGGGGCAAATAATAATACAGAGAATGTCATCAGTCTAAATCTAGGATATCTAGATGATACTACAATGTCAAAGCTCTTCTTTGCATGCGACGCCATAATATTTCCATATAAGATCGTGTCGATTTCTGGAGTAATGTTCGACGCGCTGGCTCATGGACTTCCATTTGTTGCTTCTGATCTAAGATTTTTTAAAGAGTTTGCAGACATGGGGTTGGGAATTGCGTGCAAACGCACTACAAAGTCATTTGAGCGATCTATATCGACCCTTGCATTGGAGTATGATGAATACAAAACAAGAGTTGAGCAATTCCGTTCAAAATTACAATGGAGCAACATTGCTAATAAGCATCTTGAATTCTTTTCAGGCTTGATTTCTCAATTCAACAACGAATCAGCTACCACGTATGAAAATAGTAGAACAA
>JBQGBZ010000012.1:0-2390 GCA_052038215.1 Nitrososphaera sp. | reverse complement strand
TAAATTTCTTAGTACCTCAAGCCCATCAAGTTCTGTAAGTAGCTGGCTGATTACCCTTTCCGTTACGTGGGAATCTCCAAAAGCGCCTCCTCTGACAGGGGCTATCGCGTCGATCTCGTCGAAGAAAATGATACATGGAGCAGCTTGTCTTGCCTTTCTGAAAACCTCTCTGACACCCTTTTCCGATTCGCCGACCCATTTAGATAGTAGCTCAGGTCCTTTGATGCTGATGAAATTGGCTTGACTCTCATTTGCCACAGCCTTTGCAAGCATGGTTTTGCCTGTGCCAGGCGGACCATAGAGGAAGATTCCTTTGGGAGGAATGGCATGAGTATGGCTGAACAGGCCGCTGTACGTCAAAGGCCACTCCACCGCCTCTTTTAGTTCTTGCTTTACCTCTTCCAGTCCGCCTACCTCTTCCCATTTAACATTCGGTACTTCGACGAACACCTCCCTCATGGCAGATGGTTCCATGTCCTTAAGTACATCTGTAAAGTCCTTCATTGTGACTTCTATTTTGTCTAGAATCTCTCTTGGAATATTTTCTGCAGACAAATCAATTTCAGGCAGCACATGCCTGAGGGCACTCATTGCAGCTTCCTTTGCAAGAGCCTGAATATCAGCCCCAACGAAACCGTGAGTAATTTCTGACAATTTCTCCAAGTCGACATCTCTTGCAAGAGGCATCCCTCGGGTATGAATTTGAATTATCTCCAGCCTCCCATCTTTATCGGGCACTCCAAGCTCTATTTCCCTATCGAACCTTCCTGCTCTCCTCAACGCAGGGTCTATTGCATTGACTCTATTTGTGGCGCCTATCACTACTACCTTGCCCCGAGAAGATAATCCATCCATTAACGAAAGAAGCTGGGCTACAACCCTTCTCTCTACTTCTCCTGTTACCTCTTCTCTTTTGGGTGCTATTGCATCCAGTTCATCAATGAATATTATTGAAGGAGCATTTTGCTCAGCTTGCTGGAAGACCTGCCTTAGGTTAGCTTCCGATTCGCCATAGAATTTGCTCATGATTTCTGGCCCACTTATGGAGTAAAAGTTGGCATTGGTTTCATTTGCTATGGCCTTGGCTAGCAGAGTCTTGCCTGTACCGGGTGCTCCGTGGAGGAGTACTCCTTTTGGTGCTTCTACTCCAAGCCTCTTGAAAAGCTCAGGATGCCTTAGGGGCAGGTCTATCATCTCTCGGACCTTTTGAACCTCCTGTTTGAGGCCACCTACTTCTTCATACGTGACTGCTGGCATACCTTCTTTTACTACAGTTGGTTCTTCTGACAATGAAATCTCGGTATTTTCGCTGATTAGTACTGCACCTGCAGCAGGATTTGTAGAGCTTACTACAAGATCTATGCGTTGGCCCATTATTGACAATGGTATAATATCTCCCTTGTTCACAAGTTGACCTTCAAGTACTTGTGCCAAGTAAATCTCAGCACCCATTATTCGTAATGGCTCTGTCGGCGCAAGAACTATGCTTTTTGCTTTCCTCACTTCCACTTTCCTTACGTCAACTCGATCATTGATGCCGGTTTCTAATTTACTTCGGGTATATCCATCTATACGTATCAGACCTTTGCCATAATCTTGGGTATATGCTGGCCAGTTTAATACGGTAGTCTTCTTCTTTTTTTCAGCAGTGATTTCAATTGCATCTCCTGTCGATAATCCAAGTTCTTCTGCAACTTTTGGATCTATTCTGGCTATCCTCCTTCCAACATCGTTTGTGTATGTCTCTGCTACAGTCAGACTAACTTTGACATCACGCTTATCACTGTCTTTACTAACAGCGCTAGGCAAATTCTATATATCTCCGAATCGTTGTAGGCATAATTATTAATAATTGTTAATAATGCAGCATAAGGCGAAGTGTTATCTTGAGTTAAGTACAATGCGTATGAGAAGATAGTAAAGAAAAATTTGAGGTTCTAGTGCAAGTCAAACTGTTCGATAATGTAGGGGTAGAATAGTGAAGTAACATACGGATAAAATAACCTTTCCCAGTGCACAAGGAGGATAGTGCAAACCCAGTTGCCATTGAAACAGGAGCTAGGTATTTCATTCCCAGATTTATGTTCGTAGGATGAAAACGAGAGCCATTGTAAAGACGGCCAAGTCAATGATATTATAACCAAGAAATATTGTTGACAAAATTGCAAATTCTTATATTTGCAATAAGATCTTTTTATGCACGATATGCATTCTGCTATGGCAGTTGTAACAATGGACTAAGGAGAAATGGGTTTTCTCATCAGAAATGAAATAAGTCCAAATATCTTTATCAGACTGACCTCATAGAGAATGAATAGTTTCACAGCAGTGCAGTGCAGACATGGTCCATAAATACATCTATCTGGCCCTGATGTCGTACTATGAACGTT
>JBQGBZ010000011.1:0-1601 GCA_052038215.1 Nitrososphaera sp. | reverse complement strand
TGGTTAGTTGCAGCCAATTCCAATAGTAATGTGGGCTCCAATGCGTCTTTGGTTTGACTAGTTCCAGAAATAAATAGAACAGGCTTGCCTTGTCCAAATCGTTTGTAAGCGATGTCAATGTCTCCTACCTGTACGTGCTCTGTCTGGGCTCTGATGTATGCATTATCTTGGGCAGTCTCTAGCGATTGACTCCAAGCGGACTGGGGAACATAATAAAAAGGCAGCAAAAGCATAACTACAGAGATAGTAACTATCAAAGTCATGGTAGTAGTAGTAGTATGATGATGATGATGAGGTAATGATATCGCAAACTGCTTCTTCTGCCTTGCCATCCATTTAGGTCAATCATACATGTGCTTTTAATAGTTAGATCAATATCTTACACGGGAACAATCTGAAGATTTGTTTTATATCAAGTCAGCCATAAAGTGCTATTATGGTGGCTGCTGATTGTTCTGTCTTGCAATGCGTGCCACTGAAATCCAGCTGCTTATAGTCAACACGCCCTCTGTATTGTGAAGTATGACTAATGTAACCCAGAAGATAGGAACTACAAGCAAGTTACTAAAGGTCTTACTCATATGTGGTATCGTCTCTTCGCTGCTTTATGTCAGTACTGACATACTCGCAGGAATGCTATGGGAGGGCTACAGCTTCACTTCTCAAGCCGTCAGCGAGCTGTTTGCTATCGGCGCTCCAACAAGCGGTCTTGTAGTTCCACTTTTCACGCTGTCTAGCGTGCTTTTGGTAGCATTCGCGTTGGGCGTTTGGGTGTCAGCGGCTGGTCGAAATCGCGCTCTGCGCGTCATGGCATTGATGATGGTCGGAAACGCGGTCAACAGCTTGGTGCTATGGAATTTCTTCCCGATGCACATGCGTGGAGCCGAGATGACGTTTACCGATCCCTGCACGGAATTCTTGCGATCAACCCCTTCGTTTGGGTGACCGTGGAGTTGGGAGTTGCTGCATTCCGAAACTGGTTCCGCTTCTACTCGATAGGCACAATCCTGATACTTCTCGTGCCTGCCACTTTTGCATTTTTGTACCTTCCCCAGCTTGGCGCAAACCAGCCTACACCATGGCTTGGGCTTACTGAGCGTACATCCATCTATGGCAATCTGCTGTGGCACTTGGTGCTAGCCATAGTCCTCTTGCGTAGGGAAAGGAGCCTAGGCTCCACCACTAGCCCTCCTCATTAACTGTTGAGATGTGATCGTTTCACATTTTGGACATGAGTAAACCACAACATCAGATGGGGATACTATAACATCTGACTGTGAAGTCCAAAGCTCCGGTCGGTAACAAGTCATAGTTCTAGCTATCGAGCCATACGATTACTTGAAGAAGGACTCTTCAGCAATCTCTACTTCTACTGGCATTCTCCATGCATACAGACAAGATTACCTTTTCTTGCTGCTCATATTTCTGCTTGTTACTGGAAAACTGAACTTCATTCTCTCGTGGTTTTTTCTGCTTTTATTACGACGCTAGTAATCTTCCTGCCATCCACCTGCTCGCCGTCTATGTAAAGCCGCTCGCTCAGAACTTTGACATTCTGAAAGCCTGCCTTTCTGATGCTGTCAAGATAATGCTCCTTGGTG
>JBQGBZ010000010.1:0-2531 GCA_052038215.1 Nitrososphaera sp. | reverse complement strand
TTTTGTTATAGCAATATCGATAAATCTTTCATAATTGCCTATGTCCATGTCGCACTCCCCACCGTCGTCCGTAACAAACACCTCTCCATGAGCGACAGGATTCATAGTGCCAGCATCGTAATTTACATATGGGTCTATTTTTACACATGAGACATTGTAGCCAGCAAGCTGGAGAAGTTTTGCGGTAGAAGATGTAATCACCCCCTTACCTAGGCCAGACATGACTCCGCCTGTAATGAAAATGAATTTAGAATGAATCTGTGGGGGCGAAGACTGCACATCTGGGTTTAGAGAATCGCCTTTTTATTCCTTTTTGGATTCTTCAGCGCTATATTAATAAGAAGAAAATGCCGAACTTAGCTTGTTCTTAAAAAAATGAATGAAACTGAAGCTAAAAAACCAAGAGGCCGTTCTGCTATACAGGCAGCCCACGACGGTGTTGCTAGCGAGGATGAAGCAAGGCTAGATCTTAAGATATCTGATCTTTATGGGGTGGACGGTGACGAAGCTACTGAAATACACGTAAACTATCATCTTGACCGACTGATTACTGCCCTAGTCAGGCGATGTGCCGAAAAAGGAATAGCGACTGATGCGATAGCAGGCCAAATCCGCTACCTTAACGTCTTGGGATCTGCTGGTCAAGTGGCAAAGGGTAAACTAAGCGAAGCTGCAGCAATCGATGCTTTATTTCGCTCCTTAACAGCGATCGAGAACCAGGATAGGGATGATAGATATATCAACTTCTACACCTAAGATAAGGTATCCTCGCTTGTTACAAAGCCGCAATCCAACCCTTCGATTTCACCACCGCTAATATGAGAGATATATCTTGATGACGTAATTCAAAAAAATGGAAAATATGTACTCGCTAAATCTCTAGCTTATTATAAAATAAATACTTTGCAGACGTCGATTTCTATTGCTGACCGATGTAACCAACATCATTAAAGAAGTTTATTAATTCGCTTACATACTCATTGTCCCTGTTTATCCCATACATTACATTAGCATACTTAATCTCAGACACCCATCCGATCTTTACGAGATCGAAAATGTTATTCTTGATGTCTTCCCGCTTCAGATGAGTTTTTTTATGGAGCACATAGATTGTTGCCAGCTTGTTCTCTTCCGCAAGAGCTTTCATTATCTTGATCTTGCCGATGCTGCCAAGTCCTATCTCTATAATTTCCTTGCTATTCATCGCCTCCGACACTAGATTACTATTCACGCTTCCTTGACTTTTCTCATCAATACAGGTTCCAGTTCCGCAAGCGAAGCGCCATGTAATCCTATTGCTTTAAGTGACTTGATGTCCACTAACTTCCTTGCATTTAGATCGTCAAGATAATCTTCGATATCGATCTTTTTCATGCCTAGCTGGTCAGCAAGTTCCGAAGCGTACAGGCGTATGTCTTTGAGACCAACGTATGGCTTTTTCTTGCTTCTCAGCGCGCGAACTAAAGCCATCAGGCTCAGTACATGATTCTTTGAGAGTTGATCAATCTCTTCTGTCGTGATTGACGTGTGAATTTGACCATGCACCTTTCGGAGATGATCAAGCGTCACCCTTCCTAACCCGCTGGATTCGGCAAGATTGCCTGCATATAATAGCAGGTCGAGAGCGTATCTCACATCTCCATTTACCTCGGCAGAAGTTGTAACGCTGGCAACTTTATCAATAACGTCTGAGCCTAATGCCTTTGGATTGAATGCTTCAGCAACCCTACTCTCTAGTATGTCGCTGACTTGGTGCATCGTATAAGGATGAAATTCCATTGGAACTCTTCCAAGTGTGCTGAGCTCTGCTGCATCAAGCTTAGCGTAAAATTCCATACTCCGCGCAATGAATACTACTCCTTTAACATTACAAGCCTTGTCCATCTCGTATTCGTTTAACCGTGTTAGATCGTAAATAATACCTGTGTCTTTGCTATTTTTCAGTAAATAATCGATTTCATCTATGACAATCAATGCATATTGATTATTTTGTCTTAAATATTGCAAGAGGTAGCGCAGCATCTCTTCGGCACTAAGCCCTTGAGCAGGCAGTTCTGGAGCGATACGCTCAAGTAAGAATCTATAAATTGCAAACTTGTTGCCTCCTTGCAGCTTCATGTTAACGTATACATTCTTTAATTTCAGCCTATTTTTTGCAAAGAGCTCTTCGAGGAGTTTAGACGATCTTAGAACCGTCGAAGTCTTGCCAATGCCCGCAGCACCTATTACTTGCAATATGGTGAGGGGAAACCTGTCAGGATCCTTAGGTGCATCAGAAAACACGCGTACTATTTGCTGAATCTCGCCTTCGCGATGCGGTAGCTCATCTGGCAAGTAGCGAGGTGACAGTTTTGATTTGTTCTTAAAGATCCCGCCTTCAGACATTCAGCTATAGTTGATAGAGTTCATCATCAATATATACGTGAATCAAGAGCAAGGCCTTGTAAACAACAGTAGTTATGTATGTAACCCATAATAGTAATGTATCTTACGTAGCTATATCAACATGCCAATAGATCCCGACTTTCCAA
>JBQGBZ010000009.1:0-12122 GCA_052038215.1 Nitrososphaera sp. | reverse complement strand
CCTTCTCCAATGGATCACGTCGTCATCAAGAGACGAGATTCGGCTTTTCAAGACACTGAAATTGGCGTCTGGCTGAAAAGCATTGGAATCGATACTCTGGCGTTCTGTGGAATAGACACCTCGATATGCGTAGAAGCATCTTTGAGAGATGCATTCAATAACGGATACGATGTCATACTCATCTCAGACGCAACAGCATCAGGCAACATTAAGCACTTCGAATCCACATTAGAAGTTGTAAGAGACTACTACGGCTTGGTGATGGATGTAAAGGAGTTTGCTAGGTATCTACCTCAAAAAGCTGACTTCATTTCAACGAATATCATTTAGAGAGTTAGTAAATTAGGCTGTACTAACCCATAAATATGAGATGTTCATGATTTTCTCCATGAATAAGTACAGCCTAATTTTGCCTCTATTGGTGGCTCTTGGCATTGGCTCAAGCGGTTTTGCAACTATTCAAAGCGCCGCAGCAACAATAGAACAACAACCACCAACGACAGTCACTATAGCAATCCAACCTACAGCCCAGGCAGCTGATATACAAGCTCAAGGACAGCAATTAGAACAATTTTTGGAGGAAAGAACAGGTTATGACATTCAAATTTATGTACCTTTGTCATATTCTGGAGTAATTGAGGCTCTGAGGTTTGGACAAGCTGACGTTGCTTTAATGAGCGCATGGCCGTCATACCTTGCAGTTAACAGGGCTAATGCATCGCTCGAACTGGCTGAAGTACGAGAGGTAATCATGAACGACACTTTGACAGATGCAACATATTACTTCTCATATTGGGTTACGAGACCTGATTCACCTGCAAATAACCTAGAAGAGCTCAGAGAAACGAGGGCGGCATTTCCAAATCCATTATCAACTTCTGGATATGTAATGCCAATGTATGCTCTTATCAATCAAAGCCTAATCCAAGTAGAGCCAGAACAGGAAGTCGACCCGGAAAGCTTCTTCTCGGAAGTTCTCTTCGCAGGAGGATACGCTCAGGCATGGGAAGCATTGAGGAATGGTTTAGTTGATGTGAGTATCATTGCAGGGGATGTAAACGAGGAATTGTACTTTGAAGTCTTAAACAATACCAAGGTAATACATGAGCAAGGACCGATACCATCACATGGCGTAGTATTCAATAATGACATAGACCCGTCTGTAAAGGAGAATCTAAAGGCAGCCCTGCTTGAGATAGGAAATGATGACAGTTCGAGGCAGATAATGAGAGATCTTGTATCAGCAATATTCGTAGGATTCCAAGAGACCACCGGCGAAGAGCACCTCGCCTCGCTCAACAGGGCACTGAATGCTACAGGACTAGCATTCACTGAAGAAATCAGATGATGACGAGCATATGCACACCCATATATACAAACCCAGTACCGCGAGCAAGAAAATGTTAACTAGCAGTACAATCCTGCGTCTAAAAGATATTCGCCTCTCTGTGGGCAGAAAAGAGATACTGAAAGGTCTCTCAATCAGTGTTAACAAGGGAGATGCAGTTACCATCATGGGCCCAAACGGGTCTGGCAAAACGACTCTGCTGAAGGTGGCCCTTGGATTGCTCAAGCCTTCAGCAGGAGAACTCTATTTTTTTGAAGAGAAAAATATTAGCAAGGAAAATAGGAAATTTCTCGGATACATACCGCAGAACCTTGCACTTGTAAATGAATTGAACGTTTTTTCAAATATTATTGTAGGAGCTGTGAGACGAATGCCGTCTTGGCGATCCCTCTTGGGTGCGTATCCGGAGGAAATTACTAAAGAAGCCTATGAGATCATGAATATGCTTGGAATTTCCCAGTTAGCACAAGTAAAGGTCAAGACGCTCAGCGGAGGGGAAAAGCAGAGAGTCGCCATAGCAAGGACCATAATCCAGAAACCGTCAATCATTTTTGCTGACGAAATGACTGCAAGTCTTGATTTTAAAACGGCATCCGAGGTAATGGGTATATTGACTGGCATAAAAGAGAAGACAGGTGTAACACTAGTAATGACACATCACAATCTAGAAGTCGCAAAAAGATATAGCAAGACAATTTTTATAATTCGAGATGGAAAAATACTAAAAGAGATTCTTGCTTCCGATTTAGATGGGGAGTCTTTGGCAAACCTCTATGAGATCAATACCCCTGCCACTTAGGCATAACTCCATCTGGATAATAACGCTCCTCGTAATAATTGGGAGCACAATACACCTTGGCTTTACCCCCTTGTCTATAGCGGATAATCTCGACAATTCACTAGTCATCCTCAATGAACTGCTTGATATAGACCTCAGTGTAGCTGACACGGTATTTTACTCAATTATTGAAACGCTTGAAATGGCCCTTATTGGCACAAGCATAGGCTTTGCCATATCCATTCCAGCAGCGCTTATGGCATCGAAAAATATTTTTCCGATTTATCTAAGTGTAATATTTAGGGCAATCCTTAGCATTCTCTGGTCCATACCTCCTCTCCTCTGGGCAATACTTCTTGTATCAGTAGCAGGCCTCGGTCCAACAGCAGGCATACTCGCGATCATGGCCTTCTCAATAGGACTAAGTGGAAGGTACCTTTATGAAATATTTGAATCACAGAATCCGTCAGCTTATGATCTAGTGAAGGCAATTGGTGCAGGAAGGCTGCAGATCATAAAATATGTTACTATTCCAGAAGCCATTGCATATATGAATAACCAATTCCTATTCATTCTAACTTATAATGTAAGAGAATCTGCAATCTTGGGATTGGTAGGGGCAGGCGGCATAGGATTCTATCTGATACTCTATCTGGAGAGCTTGCAATACGGTAAGGCGTCATTATTCATAATTGGCATCGTGGTAATTACCTTGGCAATGGATTATCTCAGTACAAGATTGAGAAATAAAATCGTGTCTCAGTAATATAGCATTTGTTGACGACATAACAAACCAATCAAATTGGAAGAGGAGATACTATTCTTTCTGTCAGCCTTTGCGGCAGAAATAATAGGAACAATGGCAGGCTTTGGCTCATCTACAATATTTCTTCCGCTTGCATTATTTTTTGTTGACTTTAAGACTGCTATTGTGCTTGTGGCTATTTTTCATTTATTTGGAAATATTGGAAAGATAACTTTCTTTAGGCAGGGCTTTGATAAGAGGATAATTCTTCAATTTGGAGTGCCAAGCGTGCTGCTAAGTTTGCTGGGTGAGTTTCTGATAGGGATTATACCTCAACCTACACTAAAGCTCATACTTGGCATATTCCTTATTATTATATCAGGTTCCTTCTAGGCTAAGCCAGGATTGAAGTTTCCTGCAAATACTGCCACATTCATAGCCGGCGGAAGTGGCACTGGATTTATCACTGCATTAGTAGGGACAGGAGGTGCTCTGAGAGCAACACTTCTTCAAGGTTTCAATATAGAGAAAGCAAAATACATAGCCACTGCTGCCACTATTGCTCTGGCAACAGATGTTACACGAATACCCATCTATATTTCACAGGGCTTCCTCACAGAGCGATACTATCTTTATCTGCCCATGCTATTTGGAATTGCTCTTGCAGGCTCCTTTATTGGTAGAAGCATAGTCGCTAAAATAAACCAAGAACTTTTTAGAAGGATGGTGCTAGTCGCCATAATCCTTGTCAGCATAAAGTTCATTGTCGATGAGCTGCTGGCACCAGCACTCCTTTCTGGTATCCTTGGCAATCTTTAGCTCTATTGGACTCTCACTTTCATTGGAAGTTCTGCTGTCGCCTTTCTGATCCGAAGAAATTCAAGGATGATAAAATAATGTAGCAAGGAAAATACGTGAGTCTGAAAGGTTAGGGTACAGCAAACATGAACGCTGGCGCCTGCATCATTTAACTCGGTCCTTCCAGTTACGCCAACATATGAATTGGCAGTATTGATAAAGGCTTCTTTTAAGGAGCCAATGTCGTCTTGCTGTAGTGCAATAATGTCTTTTAGGGTTAGAGCTGCGATCCAAAATTCATCATAAGCAACTTCTGCGTACGACCTAGGCGCACTATGTATCTCTTCAACTATCCTTTCCTCTAATTTCTTAAAGCTATCGCTTGCTTCCACTCTATAGATAGGATTTAAGAAATTAGTCTTTACTGCAAATTCTGCGGCTTCAATATTTTTTATCAGACCCTCGTTTTGAGCAGAACCATCGCTTCCATACCAACTTACTGACTGGAGTTCTTGGTGTCTATTTGCTTGAATCATGATGGGTACGATTTCATCAAAGGCTACAATGTATACTCCAACTTTTTCAGCTCCATATTGACTCACAGCATCATTTACCTTTTGATTCAAAGACCTCAATTCTTGCTCCCAGACGATAAAGTTGATTCTGTGAAGGCTTGCGGCAAAATTACCGACGGGGGGACTATAGCCTATTCCATCAAGTATCTTTCCACCAAGTTTTTCAAACTTTTCTTTCAGTAAGGATTGAAGATTGTTTCCAAAAACGTCACTTCGCCATATTGGAATGACAACTCTTGTGCCTTCATCCCACATCTGTTTTGCTAGTGCCTCTGCTTGATGAGTATCGTCAGGAACAAATCGGAACACATTGTCATTGGAGATTGCCAAAGATGGAGCCGTACTACTACTACTAACTATCAGAATACCGTTTTCGTCAGCATATTCTTTGACAGCCGCGACTGCGGCGCTTGTGGATGGCCCAATGACTATTCGTATTCCTTTTGATGCCAAGTCCTTAAGTTTTTCACGCGCGACATTAGGGTCTGTCTTTGTATCTTCAATTACGAGTCCGACCCTTGATGATGATCCAGACTTTGCCAATTGATTGTTTACGTCGTCGACTGCCAGCCTCAATGATGCTTCAGCAGACTCCCCAAACGAGGAAAGTGTACCAGTAAGTGGTAGTAGCGCTCCTATCAATATCGTGTTTGCGCCTTCTACGGGACCAAAATATCTTGTAGACTCTGTAGCGACCGAAGTCATAAAGCCGTAACTTAGTATTCCTCCTATCAGAATTGCAGCTACTAGAACTTGTAGATATTGGATCCTGTTAGGACCATTATTTCTATTGTGAAAGCCATCTGTTATTTTCAAGTGGTCTTGACTAATATTTGTTGCAGAAGCCGTGCCCTGGTTTTTATAGATAGCAGAAAATTGTTAAACCACAGAAGCCCTCCAGCCAATATAAGATACTCGGCTCCAAAGAACATAGAGGATAACCATACCTGTTCGTACAAGCCTGAGAGTATTATGAATGCGAACCAGCTGTCTGTTATCACTATGCAGAACAAAGACAGCGATTTGAATGTCCACGGTATGGACCAGGGTCTTTCCTTCCATAGTCCAATAAGGATTGAGAGTGCAGGAATTGTTAGTAGGGCATTCATTATTGGATAGGCGATAAGGATACCGAACATCGAAACGCTCCCTTGGCTAGAAAAATCTGATAAACCAATGGTAAGGGAGATCAAGTATGCTATAAAGATGCCATTTCCGATGATGCTGGCAATCAATATCCTCTTGTCAAATCTATTGTAAAATTGCCTATAAGTGGCAATAAGATTATACGCAAAAAAGGGATATCCAGCTAACCAAAGAATGTCTGATAAGGAGGGGATTGGTGCTGCTACGTGAAAAACTAACTCATAGCTGGCCCAAATTATGTCAGCAGAGAGCCAAAGCACAAGACCTATTGCAAGGCATATGTACATCTTGGAATGAGAACGGTTGTGAAGAATCTGCCTATATGCTAGTAAAACGCCTAGAAGCGCTGCAATAGACGCTGAAGCAATTATTATTATCTCAGAATACATAATCCTGGTCTCCGCCCCAGCGAAAAAGATCATAGAGTTTGCAGCAGTAGCAGAGACTATTAGCCCAAGTAATAATAGGCTAGGTGTGATATGCGTCTCTCCCACGAGCGTATTTACAGGTTGTTCTATAAGAAACTTACATCAATTTTTTGTTTACATGTTTATTAGCCTGTTAATATCGCGGAGTATTGAAGAAAGACTAAGTAGTAATAAAAGTGTCGAACATCGACATGAGGTTACTATCATTACAGCATATTCTTTCAAAGAATGTCGAAATCCCATTCCTATAAGGAGACTGCTGAGAGGATTTTAATTGATGAACACATATTGCGGCTAGCAAGTGATAAGGACGAACTAAAGAAGCAATGTTTTACTATTCTTTTCTTTCAAAACTCTTAAAAACTTAGGCTGGCCTAATTAGGCGAACCTAATTATGGACAAATACAAAAAAGCAAACCTCAGATCACCATATCTTGGAATCGTAGGAGCTATAGTCTTGCTTGCGTTATTATCTTCGTCAGGGCCATATGCTCTTTCGTTTGGAGTACAATACCAACCACAACAATCTGCTACAATAATAGTGGCAAGTAGTAATGAAAGCATGACAACTACGTCACCTAGTGCTAACGCTACTAGCAGCGTAGCAAATGAAACAACAACAATGGCTAGCGTACCAAATGCTACCTTGGTGGAATTTGTTTCAAACATAGAGCAGATAAGAGGACATCTTGACCAAGCGCTTATCAACAAAGAATCTGGAAACGATACCCTAGCGCAGGCTCATACATTGCACCCAATCGCAGAAGTATATTCAAGTATTGAAGATCAGCTGGCAAATCAAAACAGCACACTGAACCAAACCTTGTCAGCTGCTTTGCAGAACTTATCTTCCAGCATTACAAATGCTACAGTACAAGAGTTTGAAAGCCAGGAAGATTCTGTCAATATGCTGTTGAACAATAGCGTGCAGACACTGGTACTAACGGCAGACCTTAACAACCCTACATTTAATGCAAGTGTAGTAGCGCGGCTATTGCATGTTGCAGGACATGAATACGAAGAGGCTGTTGAAAATGGCACTGTAAAAGCAGTTGTAGAATACCAGGATGCGCAAGCATTCATCCACAGAGCTGAGAGTATATTCAGTTCATCAGCAAGAAATATCAATCAGAGTATGGCTCATGAAGTGGAAGAAGTAAATGAGTTCTTTTCGAACTTGAATGGCGCAGTCAACAATAAGGACGACCCTGAAACTGTTGAAACAACAATAAATGGAATAATACATGAGCTAGCAGAAATCACAGGCCTCTCTGAGAGCCAACTAACTGGCGAAGAAGCTGGTGCAGCCGAGCAAGATCCTATTGCAATAATAAAGAACATCAAATCTTTGTTGATTCAGCTGATATCCGCATATGGATCGCAGGATTATCAAGGAGCAGAGAGCATTGCAATTGAGGCATACTTGGAGAACTATGAATATATAGAGGCACCGATTGCCCAACGTGATCAACAATTGATGGAACAAACAGAGGTAATGTTAAGAGAAGAGCTAAGGCAGATGATAACGGATAGAGTTCCAATAGAACAAGTAGAACAACATATTGCTATGATAAATGCGAATCTAGATAGAGCCACGGAGTTGCTTCAATAGCAGCAGGAAATAATAACGAGATAGCCCAAAATATTTTTCCCTCTTCCCTTTCTTTTCCCAAGATTTTTCTCACCTCTAACATTTCTCTTATTGCTTAAATCGTGTTATGATAACAAAAAATAGTGGTTTTGAAATGTTCTTTCTCGCATTTATTTCGGTCGCATCAACGGATCCTAGTCACTAGCAATCCATATTGCTCTATGGCATCTGTGTCAATCTCTACGCTTATTGGAATGTTACTTTTACTCGAAGCATGCCTCTTCTTGCCTATACGTAGGCGTTGCTAAAGGCTCTTGCCTTCTTCCCTGCTCTTATCTTGTCTAACCAAATCTTCTCTAGATTTGCGTGCACTTTCTATGAGTCTCTGCCGTCTTGGCAGAATGATCAATATGTACAATGAGCCTACTACATATACTGCAAGAAGTGCGATTTGGGCGATGATTGTCTCAACCGTTGGATGGATACCAGTCATCGTTGACAAGTTGATGTCAAGCCTAGGCACTGTTCCAATAAGATGTGTTGTAGATATATAGCCTAATTCTTGAAATTCGCGTATTGCGTTACCCATAAACGCTATTGACATGTATGCGCCAATTCCCATTGTTAGTGCAAATAAGACCTTTAGGGGAAGTCTTCTTCCAAGCTTTCTTACTACAATTGCGGTTGCAACTATCACAGCTCAGCCAATAACAAACCCTGCAACAACGTACCCTTCCATATATTTGGCAAAGGAAAGCATTGCTTGATAAAATAATACAGTCTCAAAACCTTCTCTATATACTGTAAAGAAGGAAAGCAACACAAAAACCATTATGCTGCCCGTAGTTGTTGCTTTCCAGACTTTGGCCTTTACGAATTCTATCCAACGCTTTGTTTCGATCTTGTTCAATACCCAAAAGCTTACCCAAAATAGAACCGCAACTGCAGAGATGCCTGCAATGGCTTCTATAAGCTCACGGCTTGCTCCAGAGATATCTATGATAAATTCAGCTATAAACCAGGTAACAGCAGTTGCTCCGATTGCTATCACTATGCCATAGTACACATGTTTTTTGAATCTGTCATTTCTTGATGCCTCCAAATATGTCAAGATGGCACCTATTATTAGTGCAGATTCTAGACCTTCTCGGAATATTATGGAAAAGGATGTGGAGAACGCTATCGTCGGCGCTAAAATGCCAGTACCTGATACTAATCTTTCTGATTCATCGAGCCCTCTTCTAATTTCAACAACTTTTGCTTCGACCTGTCCATACGGTGCATGAGCTTGAATTAGATTTCTAAGCTCTGCAAACTTGATCTCCATTTCAAGAGTAAAATCCGGATCTATAGGGCGCAATGGAATCTCTACACTCTCATAACTATCCAAATATGCAGACCTGGATGTAAAAAGTGCACCATCATAGTTTCCTTCCTTATGTAGCCGGAGCGTCTCATCAAGCTGCATCCTGATCGTATCAATATTGCTGCGAACAGCGGCTTTGGCAGGGTCTTCAGCCTCGCCGATGTCCCTACGCTCACCAGTATAGGTACCAAATCCGGCCTTTAGTCCTTCAATGTCTGCAAAAACGCCAGAAGAAGAGGGTGATGAACTTTGATTAAATGATGCATCATTTCTCAATAGCTCTTCTGCTTCGTCAAGTTTTGTGAGGATGCCATTGACAAAAGCTTCTATAGATTCTACGGATTCTCTTGCTTCTATCATCCTGCGCAGCTCCTCTCTCATCTCCTCCTCAATTGTTATCATTAGATCTGGATCGTGCTTTTCAATCGGTGCTTCCAAATATTCATAATTATCCAAGTATGCAGAGACAGCATACTGATCTGCCTGCTCATAATTGCCGTTGTTTACTTCTGAAGTAACACTTGACAAAAGCGTTCTTATAGTAGCAAAATACTGTTGATGTTCACTTGTGCTCTCGCTTCCCTCGCTTACGGATAGTTCTTCTGCCAAGTCTCTTTCAATTGCAGTAGTAAGGCGCAGAATTGACTCATTATCCATCTTTTGAGCTAGAGAGCTTTCAAGTTCATTGAAGAATGACTCAATTTCAGTTTTTCTTCTACTATCTTCTATCAAGGAAGACAAAGTTTTTTGATAATTTTGGCGAGCTATTTGGACAAGTCCAACTGCATTCTCGTAATCAATATCCTGTGGGAGATTCTCACTCCCAGATCCATTCGATGCATTAGAAATTGTTGTATATGACTGCACCGCATCACGCAACAGAAATACAACAACTTTGGAAACCATCCCTTTGTCAGAAAGAAATTCCGGCCCTACAGATTGTTGAGAGATTTCGTCCAGTAGTCTGCGTATTTGCCCTATACTTTCCCTTGTTTTTTCTTCTGGATATTCTCCAGTTCTCATTCTTAGAGGAAGGTCAGTAAGCAGTGATTCAAGCTGCTTGGTGGATTGTTCTCCAGCAGTCTCTGCAAGCTGATTCTTTATAGTAGGAAATGTTGTGGTGTGTGGGATGAAAGCATGTGCAAATGCCATTTCAGGATTGTCTTTATCTAGGCTTTGTTCAGTCAACCAAAGCTGCGCGCTGATCCTCTCGATGTTGACCATGACGATAAGTGCATCCGTATCGCTAAGCAGCTGACCATATACAGAAAAGGAATTTGAGATAAATGGTTGAATGATTACTATTATTGCTACAAAATAGAAGATTAGTTTTATTCTTGGCTTGATTGAGTATGGATCAATAATATTTTTTTGGTTCAATTTATTTTCGATCACCAGTATCAATACTTCTTGTATGTAGAGCTGACAAGAAGGTTCTTTTCCAAGGTTATCTGTTGGGCTATCTTTGCAATGTCAATTGTTGATAATATTATTTTATGAGAAACAGTGTCTGCAATCAGTTGCAAACGTGGGATCGCTTCTTTGTATTCAAACGACAAAGTGCTGCCCATGAGTTAGGTCGACCTAATTAGTTTGGCCTAATATTTAAACTGTCTTTCGTAGCAAGCTCTATCATCTTTTTTGGTACCTTATCTTCATCATCCAAAAGTACCCAAAAAGCTTCTACAATGGTAGGACGGCAACTGCATCGATGCCAGGGGCAATAGATCTCCCACGGGTAGCCTGAGAACCCCGACGTTTACACCGTGTGCGGTTGCAGCCAGCATAGCGCAAAACCAATGATGTATTGCGATTTGTGGATTTAAGTCTGTCATGGTCACTTCTAGTCTTGGGGAGAGGGAATAACATCACCTGCGTTTCCTTTACTGGCCTTGCTATTGTTGTAATTGGTACTACTTTCATTGAAAAGAAATGTATGGTTTCTCTCAAAGGGTCTTCACAGATTGAAAACAATGACGATTATACAACCGTATTGGAAAGGGCAATAATGAGCGTGGAAATTCACGGTTTATTGTTTCATAAAGTTTTGGACGTATGGATATTTTTCTATGGAAAGAGCATTTGTACTGATAACTACCTAATATGAAAAGGAAAGTCCTCAAACATGAGAAAAGAAAGATGTGCTATGCTATAATCTGCTCTTATAATGAGTCCAAGTTAGTTACAACACTTTCCCTTTGGAATATTATGACCATGAGGGCATTTTCTAGGATGTTTAAGAAGGGTACAAAGAGCATCTGTAAAGATGTTTTTCATATGATGTTCTATTCCGCAGGCCATTTCTTCATCTACATCGATCTTTAAAGCGTCCTTCATCATAACTTCAAGTAGCCTAGTATTTCTAATCATCTGCCTTCCGATTCTTCGTCCGTCATCGGTAAGAGTAACCTTGGTTTGGCCGTATTCCACAAGGTTTGAATTGTGTAGCTTGCGTAACATTTGTACAACAGAAGGTTGTGTTACATTGAGCAACTTTCCTATTGAGCTAACTCTAGCATCTTGACCTTTTTCATGGAGGTACCAAATAGCTTTAAGGTACATCTCTGTATGTTCTGATTCAGCAGTACCTATGAAAAGCTCTTCTCGATTTTGATCGAGGCTGATTCTATTATTTGACGTATAGTCAGATATATTGGTGCTAGCTTCTCGTATTTTTGCCACAGTTATTCAAATAATTGATAACTATTGTTCTTCTTAAGCAATATGCTGTCTTGACTATTTATTATAACAAAATCTGTAAAGATTACAATAGTAGAACCATATTACTTAGAGTTTTGATTCCACTGAACGCGCTTTAAAGATACGCTTGTTAGCTCTGCCATTTTAGCTGATTTCTTTCAGCTAGATAGCTTGCGCTATAGGATCTTGTGTTATCAAATTATATACAAACCATCAGAGCCATCCGAAGTATTATTCCTGATGGAGCTGTGGTGTTCCTTCACTCGTTCTCAACAAAGAAGAGTGCATCTTTTACCACCGGATCCTCTGAGCATCGGAAAAAATTCTTTTCTTCATTCTAGCTAAACTCTTACTATTGCGGCAACATTTTTGGTGGTAGTCTTTTTCAGTTCATCATGCACCGCCTTTGAAATGTGTTCCTGGGCCGTAAGGCTCGAAAAGTCCATCAATTTTATGCCATCAAGGATGTGAACCTGCGGGGCAAGATCCTTGCCACCGGTAGCGTGTTGCCTGAGGAGGCTTTTGATCCTATCAGCCACCTGCTCTGGCGAGCCCGTGAAAATTGATGCATTTTCGACTGAAAGCCTAACCCTCCCATACTTGTCAAGCACTAGCACCTGCTGCTGTTTTTTAGATTTCAGAAAGAG
>JBQGBZ010000008.1:0-4231 GCA_052038215.1 Nitrososphaera sp. | reverse complement strand
AGGATAAAAGAACTAGACGAATCTATAGGGGTTCTAAAGCATGAATTGCTTTTTTTGATGGCGGAGCGCAGACCAGAAAATGTGATTCAGATCACCACAATCAAGCGAGAGCTAGATGAAGCCGTACAAGAAAAAATGAGGTTGAGTCAGGTTTATTGTAGCAGTGCTGATAGCATTACTCTCACTGCTACTAGTGCTTAGTGCTTTCGGAAAATAGATAATGTGGTGTCATGCCATACGACGACCTTTTACGTCATACACAAAAAGCAGGAATCTGATGTTTGGGCTACAGAGCAGAGCCCTATTAAATAATTTTTTGCCTCTGTCGATATTTATGTGAGCATCAATAATAATGGATGGATAAAGCTATAAACTACTACTACTACTACGTTATATCTAGACCAAAATAGACAAAATAAAAAAGGTTACTTTGCCCTCAGTTTAGGTGGACTTGGCATCTCCTTGAGCTTGCCCAATGCAACCTCAGCTGCTTTCTTGCCCGATAGGAGCATCGAACCAAAGGTCGGTCCCATCCTTGGCAGGCCATGTGTTTCAGTAACAGACATGCCTGCTGCGATCAGCCCCGGAAAAACTTCGTCTGTGTAGTTAACTACCGCGTCCTCGCCTCCTTCAACCCACATCGGATCCATGCCCTTCCATTTGACGAATCCGCGATCCATCAGACGCCTGACTGCAACTGAGTCGTGTCCTGAAGCATCAATTACAATCTTGCTTTCAAGGGCGACAGGATCAACGCATGTGATATTTCTAGGTAAAGCAGAGACCGGCATCCAGTTAACAACAACCCCACCTACTCGCTTATTCTTAAGCACCAGGTCATCAAATTTAGTGAGCTGCAAAAAGCGCACTCCTGAATCGCATGCTGCAGCTATCAACTTACTGCAGGCATGGGGGCCCCATGTAGCGTATAGTCCTTCACTTATCTTTCTGTATGGAACTCCAAGCTCATCCCATACCTTTTGCGCTGGTGCCCTCACAGTGACAGGATTCATCATATAGCCTCCTACCCAATATCCTCCCCCGAGGTAATTATTCTGCTCTACTATGAGCGTCCTAACCCCAGTCTTCGCAAGATCTCTGCCAGCAGTGAGGCCAGCAGGGCCGGCACCGATAATTATAACGTCAGAATCCGTATACTCTGTCATTGTTTCATTAAACATTTCTGCAATAGTTCTGGTAATTTCTTTCTCGCTTACGTCGGCAAATATCTTTGCCATATGAGATATCATCCGCCTCGGATGGTTATTAATAGATTAGGTGTGTTCCTATGCTACGGCTAAAACTGTCATTGGACTATGGTGGATTCATACTAAAACGGGATATACCTATAAATCCTCTAATGGATCTATTTACAAACATCGATAAGATGCTATTTACAATGGGTTTTACTCAAAAGGAGTTTAATCTCGCTGCGCCTATGCTGCACTATGCAAGCAAGAGTTAATCCTTTGCGGATGTTTTGTTGGTCACACCACTTCCCAGCGTATGGTCTATCTTTGTTATCAGGTCAATAAGGTCGGATTTGTGGGCATTAAGGTATTCCTGTCCCCTGTCCTGAAGTCTTATCTTATAAAGCCTAAGATCTCTGTGTTCGTCAAAGAATTGCTCCATCATAGCGTTTCCATGCTTCATGGGACTCACAAGCTCATCAAAGTGTTCAAGCGTACTAGCCAAATCGCCTCTCTCAATTGAATCCTTGGCCTTGGTGAGGACTTCTTTTATGTCTTTTAACTGTTGAAGAGGAGCTGAAACTTGTTTGGTGCCTAATAGGCCGCTTTTCTTCGTTACTCCTACTTTATTTGCAATCTCGCTTGGAAGTTCGTAATATTCCTCCTTGCCTGTAAAGGTCCTCCTCTCGTGCTTGATAACAAGACCTTTCATGGCGAGGCGCATTAGTGCATCTTCAACTTCTGCTTTGTCCATGGCAGTGACCCATACTATCTTGCCCACGTAGTCATAACCTTGTCTTATTGACTCAAGTACGACTACTTCGATGATCCTCCTGAAACCCTCTTCTGCATGTGCGTTTTCAAAGTCCCTGTCACGTACTGCCCTCTTGGCGTTCTGAATGTCTATCTCTATAGATCTCTTCAGGGCGTCAAGTCCCTCATCGATCCTGCCACTCAGGGTAAGGTAGCAAGCCATATTATACCAAGACATACCCTCGTTGGGGTTGATGTCCACTGACTTTTCGCAGCATTCAATAGCCTTGTCATAGTTTTTCATTTTATAGTAAGCAAGTCCCTTGAGGTTCCACGCTTCAGCATTGTTGACATCGACCTCAAGTGCCTTATCATAGGAAGCGAGAGCAACGGTGTATTCATCTTGGAGAAAATGGGCATACCCTCTCTTGATCCACGCATCAACATACTGTGGGTCAATCCTTAATGCAAGGTCAAAGCTCCTTATAGCGTCAAGATACTTTTGACTAGACATATCGTTGATGCCCTTATTGTAGAGGTCTCGTTTTTGAAAATCACTCTCATCATAATCAGATTCTAGTCTGTCTTCAGAAGGGATACTGTCCTTTCTTTTGTTAGCCCTTCCAAACAATCTGCCCATCAAAATAAATCTCCAAATTCACAGATAAATAGATTATGATATAGAAATGCTACAATTCATGAGGCGTTTGTGATCCATTTGGAATAAATTTTTCCAATTAATCTGCACTGGCATTAAGATTGACTTCTAGAGGTTCTTGAAGTAGGTCTCATTTAACAAAGTTAAGGTGTGTTGAGTTCTTGATCATTCAATAAGGACAGATGTAGCCCAAGTCTAAATACGAGTAGGTTGTTAAGAATCAAGGTACACTAGGCTGTACTCCGATGGCTACGAATCACCAAAACCTCAATGGTGTAGTTATATTACTGCGTCATAAAGCGCATTTCAAAAACTGCTCTCCCTAGAGCTGGTGGTATTCATATTTCCACTCATCACCTTGTCTCACAACTTTGCAGATGTCAAACCGTTTCAGAAACAAGGCTTAAGAGTAGCAAAGAGGATTCTCACTACTTGCCTCATGCAGTTACACCTTCTTATAGAGTCAGAATGATCTCTCTTTTTATCTAATACATGCGCGACTTGACTATATATGATGATGTCAAAGCCCCTAACTGCTATTCTAGTAGTGGCCTTACTTCTTAGTGCTTCGGGAACAGTCGGACAATTATATTTTGTGAGCTCCCAAGGACAGACACCAACAGAGCCAGCGGAGCTTATTCTCAGCGAGAGTGAAGCCTCACCCGGTTTAGTAGTTGATATAGAAGGCACAGACTTTGGGGCTGATTCTTCGGTTTCAATATATTTTATGTCTGCTGAGCCTGTTGACCTTACAGAAGGAAGTGCATTAATTCTACAAGGGATCAATACAAACCAGAGATCAACAATTGAACCTGGAGGCGCTAGCACATTCTTTAATACTAATGGTACTGCCCTACATACATTAGGGAACCTGCTTCAATCGACCATTAATCAAGGCGGCGGTAACAATATTACTAATACTACCTCTGGTATATCTGGGCAAAATCTGCTCGTTGTACTTGAAGACGGCACGCCAGTAAATGGCACTATGAGCCTTGACTGCGAGGATGTAAACATTGCTCAAGGTCGAATAAATGGCACCATTGGCACTTTTGGAGCAAGTCCTGGAATATACGAGGAATGCTCAATTTCCATCACCGACGACGATACTACAAATGCAGGAGAAATTGATGAGTTAATAATTAGTTCTGATTCTGAAGAAGATTTTGCAAATAGCCTAGTGACCTCTACTACTGCTGACGAAGAAGGAACATTTGAACCGTCAGTAACAGTGCCCAATGTTGAAGGAGGCGAATATGCAATTCTTGCAGTAGCAGACGACGGAAGAATGGCCATTTCTACACTATCAGTGATTGTTGCAGAACCTGCGGAAGAACCTGTTGTCAACTCAACTACTACTGCTAATGCAACAGAAGGAGGTATCCTGAATGAAACCCTCACTCCAGCTCCTGAAGAAGAAGAGGAAGAACTAACAGAAGAGGAATCTGCTGAACCTCTGACAGCCCAAATAACTTCAAATGCCACCGAAGGTACTGCACCAGCTACCTTTGAATTTGAAGCCAACGTAACAGGAGGCACTGAGCCTTATACTTATAGCTGGGACTTTGGTGATGACACTGAAGGAAGCGATGATCAAACTGCTGTGCATACATTTGATGAAGCTGGCACG
>JBQGBZ010000007.1:0-1137 GCA_052038215.1 Nitrososphaera sp. | reverse complement strand
TGGCCCTCAAGACTAGTTCAGGACCATTATTCTTAAGCTCTGATGCCGACCAACCAGAGAGTGCTTGTAATGCGTCGGGGCCTTGTTGAATTGCGTAATCCAAGTCACTTTCATCAAGCAGTTTAAAGAGTGTATCAGCATCGCCTATGTCAATGGCCTTCAAGACCTTGACTGCTGAAATACCATGATCCTGGATTAATTCAATAGCATCATCGCCATATTTTAATAACACTTCAAGACCGTCGTAACCATAATCAAAGATTATGTCAGCGGCATCATCACCATATCGTGTGATGACAGCAAGTGCTTCATCGGCATAAATCGGTACTTCTTCTAAAACATCTTTTATTTCGTCCGCCACTGCATTCCCAGGCACGCCTCCATCCTGGGATTCCATTTGTAGCTCAAACATTGTGTCTGCGGCACCTGCGCTGTCCCCTCTCCAAGACTGGAAGGCTCCCTTTACCACCAATCCGACTTCTTCGCCTTTGTCCCACAGAGTCATCACAGTCCCTGCCGCTGCGCAAAGACGTGGGCGTCCCATACAGAATCTGGCAAGGTTACCTCCAACAGTAGTGATTCCGCTTGTGAGAAACACTGCAACACCGGTTGTTATGAAGGCCGTGCCGGCAGAAATGGCAATATTCTTTAGTACATTTTCGCCCAAGGGCCGGTCATAATATGCATTTAGAGCTACCGTACCCCCAGCAGCAATTCCGCCTGCTGCAAGCATAGACGCACCCGCGGCGACCAAGAATGGCGTTGCAGTCCCCGCTGTCAAAACAACTACTGCAACACCTGCAACTACACCAATCCCAATAGCAATTTCCGTCTGATGTTCATCGATCCAACCGATCGCTTTATCGCCAGCGTCTTTCATATCATCCCAAGTCTTTTGCCACCAAGTCCTTTCTTGAGGAGAAGATACTTCTTCTTTTTTCTTTTTATCCTCAAGAACTTTTCGTGCCAAGTACTTGTCATAATCGGTTTTCCACTCCTGTGGTTTGGCGCTATAGGCATTTATTTGTTGCTCTGCAAGAGCTTCCTTAATATCTGTACGTTGGTCTCGTTTTGTAATAATCCTGTAAAGAGACGGAGCAAGATTCTTTAACGCATTCGCTACACCCTCTTCCTCTT
>JBQGBZ010000006.1:0-1030 GCA_052038215.1 Nitrososphaera sp. | reverse complement strand
TCCCTTCCGGCCCATACAAATTCGTGTTCTTATCTGTCAGAGTCAAATCGAATTATCAAATTACCATGAAAGTTATATACAAGAATATTTGATTATCGCTATGCAGGTGTTGTAGCGTGAGAGAGGTTACTTCTTCAAGGCCATGTATCCACAGCGGAAGCATTTTACCTTACATTTTGTGTGCTACTTTGACATTGCTAACATTTTATTCATTTTCTCAGAACTTACAACTTGATTGGAGTCAATTTGTTTCAGCAGCTTCAGATTTTAATTTTGGCGCCGCAGGAGATTGGGGATGCACATCAAACACCGATGCTACATTAGCCAATATAAATGGAAAAGGTCCCGAACGGGTTTTTGGACTAGGTGATTATTCATATGCATCTACTGGCAGTTGTTTCTTTACCAAGATAGATGGCTCTGGTCTTACTGGCAAGACCAAGATCGCAATAGGTAATCACGAAGATGATGATTCCGAAGGATTCAGTGGATATATGAGTCATTTTAGCCAATCTCAAACGTATTTCTCCTATGACCACGGTGATGTTCATATCCTTGTTGTTGACACAGACAGGAACAGTTATGCATCTGGCTCGGCTCAAAGAAATTTTGTCCAGAACGATTTACAATCAGCTTCGACTAATCCAAACATAAAATGGATAATTGTTTATCTTCACAAACCTATGTATACATCACCCAATAGTTGTGGTAGCTCATCGTGTTCCAACACCGGATCTGAAAACACCAATATTAGAAATGGATTTGGACCGATGTTTGCTCAATATGGAGTAGACCTTGTGTTGCAGGGCCACGTTCACAATTACCAACGAACCTACAAATTAACATACAATCCAAGCAACCCAGCCAGTCCCACAATAACTGACAATAATCCAAACACATACACAGAAGGAAATGGGGCTATCTATTCTATAGTTGGCACTGGTGGTGTCAACTTTCATGCTCTGTCTGGAAAAGCAGCTTTTACATCAAGTCAGCAGGACGATTTTTTTGGTCAGCTAGATATCGCAAG
>JBQGBZ010000005.1:0-2810 GCA_052038215.1 Nitrososphaera sp. | reverse complement strand
ATTCCAAGTCCAAGAGAATAGGCTAGAAGTGAATTATAGGCAGCTCCTGGAGACGTGGCTGCAAGAGTAAGAGTTGTCCCAAGTATTGGGCCCACACATGGGGTCCACGCAGAGGCAAAGGCAGCTCCAAACACAAAGGATGTCAGATAGGTAGTCTTAAAGCGTGGTAGCTTCGTCATTTTCTTTTCAAAGTTTAGTATGCGTAGCTTGGTAGACAAGATAAGATATCCTCCAAATGCAATTATTACTGCACCTCCTATGATCTGGAAAATCGTTTGAAAGCCAATGCCGACGTTTGCAAGGAAGCTATTCAATATAACACCCATAATAGCAAACACGAGTGAAAACCCTAGAACAAAATAGACTGTATTCAGAAAGATGTTGAGCCTTGTAGATTTTTTCATAGCGACTGAACTTCCGCTAAGGCTAGAGTTTTGACTCTGAATTTCACTAAGAGTTGTGCCCGAGAGGTAAGAGACAAATGCAGGGATTATCGGCAAGATGCACGGCGAGAAAAATGATCCCGCTCCTGCAAGAGCAGATATCAGAACAGTAGTCTCTACCAACTCACATAACATCTGCCAATTTTTAGATTAATACTTTTTTCCAGATCTCCTCCAGATCCTAACCTACAAGGTAGCTTTTGTAGTCTTTAATCCCTCCGGCCAAACTGTTACCTTTAGAAGAGCTATTAGCCCTATGAGCTCGGCGATATGTATCACAGCGAAGTATGGCAACAATTCTATTGAATAAAGAGGTGCCATTGCAAAGTATCCATAAACTGCAATTCCATTATGAAGCATCAGCATACCTGCAAAAACAGCAAGGCCGACAGTAAAGGTGGCTCTGGTCTTGATGTATATCTTGCTATACCCTACGAGCAATGCAATTAGTATAATCACGTTTGCCATGCTTACCAGAGAGCTGATGTCCATCAGCAGAGCCATTATTATGAGATGTCCAAGAAATTTCCTTATTTACTTTTTTCCAGATTTCCTTTGCTTTTTGTATTGTGGCCTAGATCTCGCTGAACGCCTTAATGTTGGCCTCAAGATATTTTGAGCTAGCATATCTTATGTGTACACCCATATTTTTCGCCCCCTTTTATTTCACGCTCTTACTCTAAAGCATGCCTATGTGATGCTGCACGAGCTTATAGTCTACTCCAACAACATCGGCAAGGCGGTTGACGTTGCAGGGTCTCTTTTTTTTCAGAAAATCAATTATCTTAATCCTATAATCGCCTCTGCGAGAACCAGCAAAAATGAACTACATCAGGCCTCAGCATCTGGATCGGGGATATGTATATTATGTTCATCAATATGAGAGTTTGAAATTTAGACTGAATATCATACCGTACAACTTATATCATTGTCTTGCTTAAGCAAATTAAGACAAAAGTTTCTGTACGGCGGATTTGTCAAGTTTAGTCAAGAAAATGACTTTTCATATCTTCCGTGGCTTTTGTGGATATAAAAGAAATATATACAAAGTGAAAAGTAAAATGGCAAAAACATTTGAACAATTGGGTTTGAGTGCACAATTAACTAAAGCACTCGCAGAAAATAGATTTAGAGCGCCATTCCCCATACAAGAGACAGCGATACCTCTTATTTTGCAAGGTAAAGATGTCGTGGGACAGGCGCACACAGGAACTGGTAAGACAGCAGCATTTGGTCTGCCCATATTGCAACAGATCAAGCCGGGTGGCTCAGTACAGGTCTTGATACTTGCTCCAACCAGAGAACTTGCGGTGCAAGTGACCGATGAGATTAACCGGTTCGCAAAGTACACTGGAATCAAGGCAGTCACAATATACGGCGGCCAAAGCATTAACATTCAGCTTGACAAACTGAGGAGGGGTGTGCAAATAGTAGTTGCGACACCTGGCAGACTTATTGACCACATAAAGCAAGGTTCGATAATCCTAGATGATGTCAGGTTCGTAGTGCTTGATGAAGCGGACAGGATGCTTGACATGGGTTTCATAGATGATATAAAGTTCATCTTATTCTATGTCAACGACGATAGGCAAACTTGTCTTTTCTCTGCAACGATGCCTCCAGAAATCTTGAGACTAGCAGACGAATATATGCGGCCAAACAAGACTGAGCATATTAGGCTAAATGAAGAAGAAATCACTCTTGAAACCATTGACCAGTCCTATCTGGTTGTAGAGGAACGCGAAAAATTTAGATACTTAGTGGATTTCATTCGAACTAACCAGAAGGCTAAGTCACAGACCATAGTGTTTGCTGCAACAAAACAAAGAGCTGACAGGATTGCGTATAAACTCCGACAGGAGGGCTTTAACGCTGTTACTATCCATGGCGATCTTTCACAAAAACAAAGAGACCATGCTATGCACAAGTTCAAGAGAGGGGGTGAAGACATACTTGTTGCAACAGATATTGCTGCAAGAGGAATTGATGTTCCATCGGTTGGAAATGTGATAAATTATGACGTACCAGAAGATCCTAATTTGTACTTCCACAGGATTGGAAGGACTGCAAGAGCCGGAGGAGAAGGTAAGGCAATCTCGCTTGTCTCAAATGACAGAATCTCTGACTTTGAGCGTATACTTGCGCAAACAAAGTTACCCAATCGCAAGCTCAATGATGAGCTTGGAGTTGTTGTGCCTGTAATTGCACAGCATCAAGCATCATTTGGTCGCGGCGGTGGATACCGGTGGCGCAGCGATAGCAGAAGTGGCGGCGGCTATGGCAGCAGAAGTGGCGGCGGCTATGGCAGCAGAAGTGGCGGCGGCTATGGCAGCAGAAGTGGCGGCGGCTATGGCAGCAGAAGTGGCG
>JBQGBZ010000004.1:0-9386 GCA_052038215.1 Nitrososphaera sp. | reverse complement strand
CGAAACAACTACTCCAGTATTCTTTCTGGCAATATTAGGCTGGAAAAATAAGGGTGATATTGCCCTACATTTAATACAAGGATATATTTGCCGCCAATTATTTACCCTTATGAATACCTTGATATTGCCGTTGTTGCAGATTTTGCTTTTTTTGACCATAATGTCCGACCAAAAAAAGTTAATACCGATTGATTAAGTCATAACATTAAGAAGAAATGGAGGAGGACGGATAAACAAAATGGCAACAAAGTTTTATTCCTACTGGATTTATGTAGCCCAAGACAGCGAGTTAAATAGCGCAAGTACTCAAGACCTAACAAATCAATTGCAAACAATCCTAGGAACGCATAGATTATTATCGCTTACTAGTTCGGCAACTAATGGCGTCGTTGTTACGACTATAGCTTATGAGGTGCCAGATGAGTGAGATGAAAATAGAAGCCCTATAACTATGCTACTCGCAATAAGTGACGGAAAAAAGATACCATAAGAGCCATAACTCGGTTGAGGCACCATATGCCATAGGGCGCCGTCTTGCGATGTCAATTATTGTTATTATTCTACATAAAAAATTAGGATCAAAATTGTCTGTCATATGGCTTTACTAAAAATTCAATAAAGACTGTCTTCTAAAAGAAAATCATGGAGAAAATCAAGGATCTTACCAAGCTATGTGAGCAGGTGTTCACGTTGAACGATGACATAAGGTATGCGGGTGTAATTGACAGTACTGGCACTCAGATTGCAGGCGGCATGCGCAAAGGTATTGACTCAATAGTGAGCGAAACTGATGAAGAATTATATCTTACGCAGACTGCATTACGCAAGTCGATGAGGGAACGGTTTGATGCATCTATGGGAGGGGCAAGATTCGCTTATGTGGAACGCGAAAAGATGTCCATACTTACATTTTACATGGCTGATAAAATATTACTTCTCACACTTGAGCCAAATGTCGACTCACATACAGCAATAGATATTGCAGATGATACCCTTGAGCTATTAAACGGCAAGTCATAGCTTTAACTTAAGCAAAATCTTACCAGCATGCATGCCTGCCTCCATCTTCTTTTGTGCTTCTTTTGCACCTTGCAGTGAAAAAACAGAATCTATGACAGGTTGGATCTTTTTTCTCATCATGAAATTTATCAACTCTTGCAATTGTGCTCGAGTGCCTAATAGAGATCCGACCATAACTATCTGCTTGGTGTAGAATGTCCGAACAGGAACTGTGGCCTCATTCCCCGACGTCATGCCACATACTGCCATTCTGCCTCCCTGCCTAAGTGCGGCAATGCTGGTAGCCCAAGTTTCTGCTCCTACATGATCAATTACAATATCAACACCAGCGGGAACAATTTTCTTTACCTCATTCGTAATGTCTTGCCTTGTTCTGTCGATGATATAATGTGCGCCTACCTTTTTAGCAAAATCATGTTTCAAATTGCCAGAGACAGTTGTTATTACTGTTGCACCAAGTGCATTTGCAAGCTGGATAGTTGCCATTCCCACTCCACTTGACGCCCCGTAAACAAGGATCTTTTTCTTTCTACTGGCACCGTTTGTTTGCAGCATATTCCAAGCTGTTAGGTAAGATACTGCTAGAGTAGCTGCCGTCTCATCCTTTAGTCCATCAGGTAACCTGATAATATTTTTTTTAGGCACTGCTATGCGTTCAGCATAGCCTCCATTATGGTCACTAAAGCCCCCAATGATGGCAAATTGATTGCAGAGGTTCTCACGCTTGTTGTTATCGTCGTCGGGACTGTTTTTTCTTCTTTTTTCTCCTCTTCTTCTTGTTGTTGATGTGTTATTGTAACTACCTGTACAGTACTGGCACTTGCCGCAGAAAACACCGGGGTAAATCATTACTCTCTCGCCATTGCTAACAATAGTTCCAACGATATCGCATCCACAGATATGGGGCAGTCTGATCTTTTTACCCACGGCTGCTCCTATTCCCTGCCTAGTCCAGATGTCAAGATGATTTATGCCGCAGTATTTGATATCAATGATAACTTCATCCTTGTCCGCTACAGGATCTGGAAAATCTTCTCGGTACTGCAATACATCCGCAGGTCCATGTTCAAAAAATACAACGGCTTTCATAATGTTACCTTGCAGTCAGGTTGTGCATTGACCTCAGATCTTGCCCAAATTGCTCCAGCTCTAGTGGTACAGGTACGTCTATTGGATCTTTGAGTGATAGCGGCTTTCCAGTTTCTTTTGAGATCGTCTCTCTCTTTTTGTTCCATATCATAGAATTGAAGTCGATTATGGTCTTGGTGTATTTTGTCATTCCAATATTTTCTTGCACTTCTTCTTCTTTCATCTGTTCATTTCTGAACATTGCTTGTCTATGGATATTAGATTCACTTGAGTACATCTTTGTCCAAAGCTCCTCTACAATAAATGGTATTATAGGGGCAATCAGGGACAGGATCGTAGAAAAGCACTTATGTAATGTGTAGAGTGCAGATCTTCGACCATCGTACTCCTCATTTTTGTTATTGTCATTGTCACCATTGTTGCTGTTAATTGTGGTATATGCTCGCCATTTGACCATTTCGATATAGTGAGCAGCAAAGAGATGCCAAGTAAAATCTCTAATAGCACTTGCGGGAATGAAAAAGTTGTACTCGTCATAGCCCCGTTTGCACTCTTTGACAAGTCGGCCAAGCTCTGACAGTATCCACCTGTCTGATGGTTCTAGATGTTGTGGTGCCTGTCTTTCATCTATCACTTCAAATGATGATAGGAACCTGCCTATATTCCACAACTTTGAGAGAAATTTTTGTGCTCCTGCAATCCTTTGTTCTGAACAGCGAAAGTCATATCCAAGGTTGGCCTCGCTTGCCGACCAGAAGCGAAATGTGTCAGCTCCGTATTTTTGTATCACAGGAAAAGGATCAATAACATTTCCTTTGCTTTTGCTCATCTTTTCTCCTTTTTCATCGACACCGTAACCCATTATCCATGCTTCGTGCCAAGGTATCTTGCCTGTCAGCTGCACACACCGCAGCATCGTGTAATGAAGCCAGGTGCGAATGATGTCTTTTGCCTGTGGACGAATCGCAGTAGGGTAAGCATAATCGAACATCTTCTTGTCCTTACCAAATTTGGTCACATAAAGTGGACTGATACTTGAATCCATCCATGTGTCAAATGTTCTATCTTCACCGATGAACCCTGAATCGCCGCTACCGCACTTTTGGCATTTTTCAAAAGGTGGCTTGTCTCTCCAGGGCCTATAGTATTTTCCATCTGAGTTAGGCAGATTTGGAGCCTTGCAAGCATTGCAATACCAAATCGGGATTTCAGTTCCATAGAATCGGCGCCTTGACACTGGCCAATCAATGTTGATTGAGTCAAGCCACTTGAGCAGAATCTGGCGGTGCATGTCAGGATGGAATTTCAACTTAAAAGCAAGCTCCTTTAACTGTGGCACAAATTCAATCTGCTTCACGTAATAGTCATGCAGTGGAATAATCTCTATCGGAGTCTTACTTCGCTCGCAAAGTGGAGTCCTATGTGTGATGTTTTCTTCCTTTTCCATCAAGCCGGCATTCTTCAAATCTTCTATAATCCTGGTTCTTGCTTGATTCACTCGAAGGCCGGCATACTTTTGCCCTGCCACTTCTGTCGTAAATCCATTCTCGTTTAGTGCAACTATTTCCTTAAGGCCTAACTCACGAAAGAGCTGAACATCATTTTGGTCTCCGTAGCTGCACACCATCACAGCACCAGAGCCAAATTCGGGCTTGGCTGAATGGTGCGGTATTATTGAAACTTCTCTATCAAATAATGGTAAAATGGCATGCGAGCCCAACAGATGCTTGTAGCGATCATCTTCGGGGTTGACTATTACGGCCTGGCATGCAAAAAGAAGTTCAGGTCTTGTTGAGGCAACAATAATGGAAGTGCTATCATTATTATTATTCTTCTTCTTCTCCGCTTCATCCTCCTTCTCTCTTACCTTGAACTTCATGTAGACGAGTTTTGTAGGGATCTCATCATAGACAATCTCGGCATCAGCTATTGTTGTTCCGCAATCGGGGCAATAATTGTTGGGTCTGTTAGCAAGATATACAAGTCCACGTTTCCACAGTTCGATGAATGTTGTCTGAGTTAGTGCACGGTACTCATCAGAATCTGTTCGATAGTATTCCTTGAAATTTCCCGACAGTCCCATCCTTTTCATTATCTGAATCATTTCTGCTTCCAAGTCGTCAAGAGCAACTTTGCAAAGATCGAGAAACTTTTGCCTATTCATTTGGCGCATGCGCACCTTGTACTTTTTTTCAGTATAGATCTCAACAGGCAGACCATTTCTGTCGATCCCAATTGGAAACAGCACATTTTTGCCATTCATTCTGGCAACTCTTGCTATCATATCAATTTGAGCATAGTGTGCTGCAGCACCGATATGCCAAGGGCGCCCTGAAGGATATGGCGGCGGAGTATCTATGACAAATGCCGGCTTGCTTTCATCATCAATTGTAAAATGGTACACGTCATCCTCTTCCCATCTCTTGAGGATTGCTTTTTCTATTATATCATGGTTCCAAGAGGTTGACTGGATTTTTGGCTCCATTGCGCTCCGCTCTGGTTCTGTCCTCTGTCTGGCGGTATTATTAATTATTATTATTCTTACTATTATTAAAAGAATACTTGTGCTATATCTTCTAGTCTTCCGCCGGTGTTTGTAAACCCCATTTTTCGAAGATAATATTAAAAGTAACTCCTACGCATGTTCTCCTGCATAATAATGAAATTCGCAGACTGGTTCCCCTACTATCAGGGAATCCGTGTAGATTTTGGCTATAGTACCGAAAAGGATCAGGAAGCTGCAAAAATTTTGTCTGAAATGATAAAAAAGAAGGCACTCGACCCAAAGGTTCTCCAGCGTAAGATCAAGGGTAAGAATGTCATTGTAGTGGGAGCTGGCCCAAGCTTGGAGGATGAGAAAGTGGTTAAATATATCAGGAAAAATAAGAAATTTGTAAAGATAGCAGCAGATAGTGCAGTACAGTTTTTAATTGAAAATAAGATAAAGCCAGATATTGTAGTTACTGACCTTGATGGCAACTCCAAATTTCTTCAAAAGGCAGAAAAAAATGGTGCCATAATAGTAGTTCATGCCCATGGGGACAATACTGACATAATCAAAAAACTTGTTCCAAAATTCAGAAAGCTGATTGGGTCCACGCAGGTTGCTCCAGTTGAAAATGTCCACAATTTTGGAGGGTTTACAGATGGTGACAGAAGTGTGTTTTTGGCAGAAGAGTTTGGAGCTAAGAAGATTGTACTTGTAGGAATGGACTTTGGCAACAACATAGGCAAGTATTCAAAGGAAAAGGTCAAAGACCCCGAGCTCAAGAAGCAAAAGATGCAGGCGGGCAAGCGCCTACTTGAAATGCTAGCAAGACAATCTCGCTCTCAGCTTGTTGACACGGCGCATAAACCCATCAAAGGATTTTCACCACTTACCATCTAATAATACTCTAATAACAATAAAACACCAATCACCTCATGAATATTGGGCGCAGACAGGTAAAGAGTATCGTCGGCATGGCCTTTGCTGTGCTAGGGGGAGTGGCGTGGTTCTACCAGTTATACATTCCTGCAGCCATGCTATGGGGTGCAGCAATGGTGATTGTGTTTACTTTGAACAAGCGTAGAAAAGAGGGGCAACGGCGATAAAACTATTATAGCTTTTATGCAGTAGGATGGCTTACCAATGTCGTCAGGTTACTCGGAGGAAGACATCAGACGCGCTGCAGAGATTCGCGAGTGGCTTATCAAGGAGATATCCGATAGGCAAGAAGAAGTTGAGCGATTACGCACGACTCTGTCAATCATAGACAACCTGCTCAAGCAGGGTAGTTTTAGAGCTGCTGCAAACCTTGGATTTGCTGAGGGAGCGACTCCTCCTCAAGCTGGATCCGGTACAACAGTGGCAACAACAGCAGCAGCAGCTCAAGTCCAACAGCAGACTCACTCTACAGCAGCGGAACCGCCTGTAGCAAAAAAGCAACAGCAACAGCAGGCAGGTGCAGCCGCCACACCTACGTTGAGGGCAACTACGAATAATGGTGTTAGTAGTGGGGGTGGTGATGATAGTCGTAATATCAAGCCACTCAAGCGCGCCAAGGACGACTTTTTGCTAGCAAATGCGGAAATATCACAGGATACCGTTGTGATTGTTCCCGTGTCTGGTATCAACATCAATGTCAATACTCCTCCATTCAAGTCATTCTTTTTGAACAGGATTTTAGAGGGTATGAAGAACAAAGACGCAGAGAAGGTTAGCCAAGGAACACTGAGAGAATCAGACGCACTCAATTACAAGGTTGAAGAAGACGACGACGACAGCGGTGGTAGCAGCGGCATAATCAAGCGAATTGTGATAAACAAGTACCGAGAGAAGGATCGACTGCAAGAGATATTCAATACCTCTGCATGGGTGTTTACACGAATGCTGGAAAAGAGCGGCAAGTAGCTAGAGCGAGAAAGATATGTGTAGAGCCGTATCTAGAGAGATAGAGATGCAGAGAAGATGGATAAACTAGTAGTCCTAGACTTTGGGTCTCAGTATAGTCATCTGATTTGTCGGCGGATTCGCGAGGCAAACGTCTACTGTGAATTATTACCATACAATACACCTGCCAAAGTGATCAAAGAGATTGATCCAAAGGGGATAATATTTTCTGGCGGCCCCGCAAGCGTTTATGCTCAGAATGCCCCAAAGCCAGATAAAGAAATTTTCAAGATGGACAAGCCCTTGCTTGGCATCTGTTATGGCCATCAGGTGCTAGTCGATACCTTTGGCGGCAAGGTCAAGCGGAGTAACAGCAGGGAGTACGGTAGGTCTGTGCTTATAATTGAAGGAGAAGGAGAAGAAAGCATATCTGATCTATTCAAGGGTCTAGGTCCGGGAATCATGAACTGTTGGATGAGTCACGCAGATGCTGCAGAAAAATTGCCTGAGGGCTTTAAAGTGTTGGCGCGTACTGAGAATTCGTTCTCGGCTGCTATTGGCAACCTTGACAAAAAATTCTATGGGATTCAATTCCATCCAGAGGTCGTTCATACAGAAAAGGGCGCTCAAATCCTGAAGAACTTTGCGCAGACTATAAGTGGAGCCAAGCCTGAATGGGACATTGAGAGTTTTATTGAGTCTACAATCAAAGATATCCGCAAGCAGGTGGGTAAAGAAAAGGTCCTTGCTGCAGTAAGCGGAGGAATTGACTCAACTACTGTTGCAGCATTGATGCACAAAGCTATTGGCGACCAACTTAGCTGCGTTTTCATCAACCACGGTCTCCTGCGCCAAGACGAGGAAAAGGATGTGGTCAAGCTCTTCAAGGATCACCTTGGCATCAATGTCATTTATGCTGATGCGGAGAAGCAGTTCCTTGAGAAATTAAAAGGTGTAAGTGATCCAGAGGAAAAGCGCAAGATAATAGGTGAAGAATTTGCCAATGTTTTTGCTGCTGTTGTGAAGAAGAAGAATGATGACGAGAGAGGTGCTGCTGAGTCGTTTCAATGGCTTGCTCAGGGTACGCTATATCCGGATGTAATTGAAAGTGGTGTGTCAAAAGGGCCTGCGGCCGTGATTAAAACTCATCACAATGTTGGCGGCCTGCCAAAGTGGCTCAATCTCAAGGTAATCGAGCCGTTACGCTATCTATACAAAGATGAAGTAAGAAAGGCAGCAAAATTGCTTGGAGTGCCTGATGAACTGCTAAAAAGGCATCCATTCCCCGGGCCAGGATTGGCTGTCAGGATAATAGGCGAAGTGACTCCCGAGAAGATTAGAATATGCAAGCATGCAAGTAAGATAGTAGAAGATGAGTTGAGATCAACTACTGCTTTTGCACCTACTTCTGCCTCTGTTGCTTCTCCCGCGGTGGCTGCTACGGCTGATTCTAAGGACAATCCTGGCTGGTACGACAGAGTATGGCAGGCATATGCGGCAGTTGGAGACGACAGAGCTGTTGGAGTACTTGGAGATGAGCGTGTTTATGGGCACATTGTGATCATAAGGATTGTAGAGTCTATGGATGCAATGACTGCAGATTGGTCACGCTTACCCTATGAATTGATTGAGAAGATTAGCAACAGAATAACAAATGAAGTAGAAGGGGTCACATGGGTAACTTATGCAGTATCAAGTAAGCCACCAGCGACAATAGAGCCACAGTAAAAATAGGATTCTCGATTACCCGTTCAATACGAGAAAACCTTGACATCCATCAAAAAAAGGCTAAGTGATTTACACAGATATTACACTTGTTAACAAAAAGTGGCTTTACCTTCGTATGGGAGACGTAATGTTTATTGGTTTATCTCTATCTACATCTGTTCTGAGGCATTGCCATAAAGGTGCAACCGCGTTCTATAACAACAAACCTGCAGCAAAGAAAGAATATCTTCTTGCTTGGACTCGCCATAGTCTTCTTGGCATTATTCATCTATACGAGCATCGTTCGACCTCTTTTGCAGCCATTGATTGATGAAATAGCAAATGCTGGCGGAAATACCTACCAGTTGCCGTATATAACAGGCGGAATAGGAATCAAGACTCTCTTTATGATGTTGTTTAGCGTATTTCATGCAGCTTATGTGCTTGGATGGAGGCATACACTACTGTTTTTTGGAATAACAGTCGCTGTCTCATGGAGCTATGAACATGTGGGCGTCGAGACAGGGCTAATTTATGGGGCCTATCATTATACTGATGCGTTAGGCCTAAAGCTTGGACATGTTCCAATCATCATTCCGATTGCGTGGTTCATGATGATATACCCAAGCTACATTATTGCTAATCTTATCGCAGGTGGTCGGCAGAAGATTATAATGATAAGAGGTAATAAGGGCAACAACAACAACTCCAGCAATAATAGGACTACTTTACAACAAATTCTATGGCTATCATTTTTGAGTGCTGTTATAATGACTGCATGGGATTTAGTAGTTGATCCTTACTTGTCCGGCCCAACAGAAAGAGCTTGGATATGGGAAGAGGGAGGCCAATATTTCGGAGTTCCATTGCATAACTTTGGTGGTTGGCTACTAACTACATTTACAATTTACTTTCTCTTTCAGTTATTGTCTGAACGCAAATTCCAGATATCTCGTAGCCGTCCAGTATCTACTCCAATTATCCTCTTACCACTGATAGGGTATGGTGCCATGATGATAACTAATATAATTCAAAGAGAACCACCAGAGCTACGAATCATTGTACATATTGTTATGGGGATTCCATTGGCAATAGCTGCAATTCGTCTGCTGAAAAAAAATGCAGATACCGCAACAGCATATACCAAACAAGCTTTGCGATAACCGATCTTCATGCGTATATGATGAATCTGTAGGGA
>JBQGBZ010000003.1:0-2130 GCA_052038215.1 Nitrososphaera sp. | reverse complement strand
ACCGTTTTTCTTCCTTGTTCAGAAATTGGATTTCTGTCTACGACCAAAATCCTCAGAGACTGGTTGGAATAATAAGCTGCTGAGGAAGCTACTATAAGGCCAGCAAGGCCGCCACCTGCTACAATAATGTCATAGTCCCTTTCCATTAGCGCAAGACAAATCGTGAAAGCAGAAAACTCTATTTAAAATGTTGCCTTCTAACTAGAGCGAATGTCTGGTAATAATATATAATATAATAATCGATAGTTGCTAAAATCCTATATCTAACAGGTTGCACATGGTATGACAGCTACACCACCTTCTTCTTCCTCTTCCTCTTCTTCTCCTCCTCAGCATCTTCCTTTTGTGTTCTTTGATCTAGGCCAGACGCTTATCGACGAATGGGACTACATTGCATATTTTGATCAAAAATTTCTCGAACTATTGAATGGATTTGGCGCAAGGATTGATCAACGGAACTATCACGCTGTCCGTGATAGCATAATCCGGGATCGAAAGATAGGGCATGGCAGTGTTAAAGAGCTTGTCATTGAAGTGTGCAAATTGTTATCCCCGCCAGGTTATGAAAAGGTAATCGTCAGCAAGCTAGAACCACACATAAAACAAGGCAGACGCGACTTGTTTAAATTTTTCAAAGATGCTGAGCCGACCTTAAAGGCAATCTCAAAACATTGCGAAATGGGCATAATAGCAAACCAATCAGAGGATGTTGCAGATTTAATCCAAAAATCTGGTTTTGATGAATTGTTTAAAGTGAGAGCAATCTCGTTCTCTGTAAAATTGAAAAAGCCAGACTTTAAGATTTTTGAGCTTGCCCTCGAGCAGGCAAGACGAAATGCAGGAGATTGCATAATGGTAGGCGATAGGCTGGACACAGATATTTGTCCGGCTAACAAGCTTGGGATGACTACAATTAGGACCACAAATTCCCTTTTTGCTTTGCAAGTACCTTCCAGAGCATGTGAACACCCAAGTTACACAGTGACTAACCTATCAGAGATCCCCGAAATCTTGGAAAGTCTTATTATGAGTTGACACACATTATGATCTGTCGTGCAGAAGGTCTTGAAGATTATAAGAAATACTCATAAACACCCTGTCAATCAAGCACTGCACTGTATAGGTGCACCTTTCTATGGACTGGGGCTTGTGATGCTAATTGTCCATTTGGGAGGGATGCAGACTAATCTTGCTGCAGGTTGTACGATGTTGCTTGCAGCAGTAACAATGTTTGTGATAGGCCACAAGATAGAGGGAAATATCAGGTCGATGGCCCCTGTATTACTCTTTAGGTTTCTATACGTAGTCGTGTCAAGAAGAAGGGTTGCTTGCTATTCTCTGGCAAAGCGAGTCCATATCCTCAGGACTTAGTTTTGGCTTAATTTTGAACATGGAATGGATGGTTCCTGCGCCATCTCCAGGCTTCCTTGGAACGATGTGTGTATGTACGTGAGGCACCTCCTGCCCGGCGTCACTACCGTTGTGAATTGCGATCGTAGAGGCATTAACTTGAGAGGCTCCCTCAACTGCGCCAGCAAGCTTCCAAACAATTTCAAATACAGCGGTTGCGTCCTCTTCCCTCATATCCTGCACTTTTGCATAGTGTGATTTTGGTATAACAAGAGTGTGACCGGCCGCTAGCGGAAACGCATCCAACAGTGCCATAGCCCTTTCATTTTGCATAATCACTCTCGCAGGGACTTCGCCAGTGACGATCTTACAGAAGACACAGTTAGCGTCTTGCATAGCTATTTCTCGTGTTTAGTATGATTTGGTGCCTATTATAATATAATCTCGTCACGTCAGATAACTCAATGAATAGAAGTGCTTTCCCGACTTGATTATGACAATAATTTAGAGACAAGACAACAATCCTATGCCTATTTCCTATGCTTGTTTTTATTTTCTCTTTCTGGTGTGTTATATCTACAAATAACAGGAAAGGAATTTCTTAGGTGACGGCTTATACATCTCAGGAAGGAGGAACAGATGTCGCAGTAGAGGATGAGGTAGTTGAGGGCGTAGGAGAAGTTGGGGTAGAAGGAGAGGAGGAAGTATCAGGCTGTTGTTGAGGAGTTTCCATCAGCTCTGCAATCCTCGCCTTTGAGGCAACATACTGGCCAATATCTG
>JBQGBZ010000002.1:0-4286 GCA_052038215.1 Nitrososphaera sp. | reverse complement strand
TACTGGGACAGAATGAAAATATACTGGTACAGAATGCAACGCTACTGGAACAGAAAGCAACGCTACTGGAACAGAAAGCAACGCTACTGGAACAGAAGCGAACATTCAACCTGCTGAACCTCAAACCACAAATGATACTAGCATTATTGAAGAAGCTGTAGGAAATCAGACGTCAAAAGCCTCAGTAGAAGAGAACAATTCTCCGGAGGCATTTGATCAAAGCGTTTCTGTAGATAAGGATGGTCAAGTCGATGTTACATTACGTGCCACCGATAAAGACAACGATCCACTTAAATTTGACGTTACTGCAGATCCTGTGCAAGGTACCCTAGACAATTTTGATGTTGAAAAGGGAACAGCAACATATGTTCCGCAACAAGGATATTCTGGAAGTGACCAATTGAAGTTTAGAGTGATAGATGATAAGGGTTCTGAAAGCAATGTAGCTCAAGTAGATATAACTGTTAATGAGGATATTCAATCCAACGAAACTCAGGCTAGTGATTCAACGGAATCTACAGAAGATACTACTAATGAAACTAGTACAGAACAGGATACTGGGGCGAGTGCTTTGGAGCTAACTAATCAACCCCCCAATGCCGAAGCTGGAAATGATCTAAATGTAGAGATAAATACCAAAGTAAATCTAGATGGAGGCCAGAGTTCTGATGAGGATGGAGAAATTGTTTCATATAAGTGGGAACAAACAGGCGGTCCTGAAATTAGTCTAGAACAATCTAATGAACAAACAGCTAGCTTTGACGTGCCAGAGTCAGCTGCTGGTTCAAAACTTTCATTCAAACTAACAGTTGTTGATGATAAAGACGCCTCAGACACTGATGAAGTTACTGTGGAAATTGAAAGTGTAGTAAATAATCAAGCTCAACAAACTGAAACTGAAACCGACACTAATACCAACCAACAAACTGAAACTGAAACCGACACTAACAATAACCAACAAACTGAAACTGAAACTGAAACTGAACAGGTAGAACAGGAGAACATCCCTCCAAAGGCTGATGCCGGAGGGGATAAGAGTGCAGAAGTAAATACTGAAGTAAAATTAGAAGGAGGCCAGAGTTCTGATGAGGATGGAGAAATTGTTTCATACAAGTGGGAACAAACAGACGGTCCTGAAGTAGACCTCAAAAACTCTGATGAGCAGACAGCAAGCTTTGATGTGCCAGAGTCAGCTGCTGATTCAAAACTTTCATTCAAACTATCAGTTGTTGATGACAAAGATGCCTCAGACTCTGACGACACTACTGTACAAATTCAAGGCATTCCTCAACAGTCCAATGAGGAATCTGATGCCAACAGTAATTCAAATGCCAATGGCAATTCAGACAACAAAGGCTAATCAGATTAATTTCTTTCTTCTTAATATTTTCTGAATTCTAATTATTGATTATATGCCATTCGTATCTTTTCAATAGGCTTTATTGTTGAATTATTGAATTTTGAATACTTATATCATACATAACATTAAAGTTCAAGAGTAATTTAAGAATGGCTGAGAATCCTCGATTTGATAATCGGACCAACTCTATTTCTATTATTTCCATTATAATAATTTCGTCGATACTGCTTTTATTTGGTTGGACAACTTCTGTATCAGAATCACTTAATGTACAAGCTCAGCCAGCCGATATAACCTCACAACAAATACAAAATAACATTGTAGATCCTGGGGCTAATGCGCAGAACACGGCTAAAAAATTAAGAGATACGAAAGGCGAGAAAATACCAAATCAATACATCGTGGTTCTAAAGGGGGACGATTTTCTGTCTTCTCCAAGGACTTCAGCGTCTAAAGCCGCCAGTCAGGGAGCGGAATTAAGACATATTTATAACCATGCTTTACTAGGCTATGCCGTTAAGGTTCCCAACGATAAGGTATTACTCGAGATTATGAAAAGTCCTGAGGTAAATTATGTACAGCCTGACATTAAAATGGAAGTCTTCGCCCAGAGTTTGCCGACAGGCGTTAACAGAGTAGATGGTGATCTGAGCTCGACCAGATCCGGAAATGGTGCCGGAACTGTGAATGTTGATATTGGAATCCTAGATACTGGAATTCAGCTGAGCCATCCGGATCTGAATGTCTACAAACATGTAACGTTTGTTTCAGGAACCAGTAGTGGTAATGATGATAATGGTCATGGTACCTCAGTTGCTGGGATTGCAGCGGCAAATGATAATTCTGCAGGCGTAGTAGGTATCGCCCCGGGTGCCCGGTTATGGGCCATCAAGGTTCTTGCAAATAACGGCGTTGGTATGAGCTCCGATATAATAAAAGGTATTGATTATGCTACCGAACATGCAGACGAAATAGACGTTGTAAATCTAAGCTTTGGCGGCGAAGGCTCAAACGATGCTCTCCGTACTGCTATTTCCAGGTCTGTTGCAGCTGGAGTTACATATGTAGCGGCGGCTGGTAACCAGGGAAGGGATGCGTCGTCCTTTGTGCCTGCGAGCTTCCCAGAAGTAATAACAGTATCGGCAATTGTTGATACTGACGGGAAGTGTGGTGGGCTGTCGTCCGTATCTACTAGTTATGGTAAGGATGATTCTTTTGCAAGTTTTAGTAATCATGGTTCTGCAATTGATATGGCCGCTCCAGGAGTACAAATCAAAACTACGGCGAGAGGCAGTTCCTATACTAGCTCATTCACTGGTACGAGCGCTTCAGCTCCTCATGTTACGGGTGCTGCAGCTTTATATAAAGCTGAACATCCGAGTGCGAGTCCTTCTGATATTAGGAATGCACTTGCCAGTCTTGGTTCCTTATCATCTACAATATGTGACGGGAATGGTCATGGTTACTTTACAGGAGATAAGGATAGCATAGCCGAACCATTACTGTACCTCGCAAGTGAGTCTATTTTACCAGAACCAGAATGTACTACTAATCTTGCTATAAGCAGTGCTACAGCAAGTGGTAGTGAGGCTACACATCCTCCAACACACGCTATTGATAACAATTTTGCAACCAGGTGGGCTAATCCTGCATTGGGTTCGTGGATTCGTACTGATCTAGGTTCGACTCAGAAGATTTGCAGCGTAGATATAGCATGGTATAACGGAATGGCACGTAAGTATCATTTTGTTATAGCTACATCTACTAACGGCGTCGGCTTTAGCAATGTGTTCAGTGGCGACAGTAGCGGCACTACAGCAAGTCTTGAAAAGTATGTCTTTGCTGCTACAGATGCAAGGTATGTGAAAGTTACTATTAATGGTAATACTCAAAATAGTGCTGCATCTATTTATGAACTTGATGTCTTTGCTTCCCCTTCATTGCTAGCTGAGCTTCCACCAGTGGCGAATAGTCAAGTGGTAACCACAAATAAGAATACTGCCAAAGCTATAACTCTCACAGCAACTGATCCAAATAATGACCTTTTGACCTATTCTCTAGTAACACAGCCTGCACATGGTACGATAACAGGTGTGGCTCCTAACCTCATGTATAATCCAACAACAGGATATGTGGGCTCAGATAGTTTCAAGTTTAAGGCAAACGATGGTATTGCAGATAGTAACAATGCCACAGTAAGTATAACGGTCCAGGATGCAGCTTCATGTACAACTAACCTTCCTATAAGCGGGGTAACAGCCAGCGCTAGTGAATTAGCAAATCCTGCATCAAATGCCATCGATAACAACTTTGGTACCAGGTGGGCCAATCCCGCACTGAGTTCGTGGATTCGTGCTGATCTAGGTTCAATTAAAAATATTTGCAGCGTAGATATAGCATGGTATAATGGAAATGCGCGTCAGTATCATTTTGTTATAGCTACATCTACTGATGGTACCACCTTTACAAACGTCTTTAGCGGCGATAGCAGCGGTACTACAGCAAGTTCTGAAAAATATATCATCCCTACAACTGATACAAGATATGTAAGGGTAACTATTAATGGTAACACTCAAAACAACGCTGCATCTATCTATGAACTTGATATTTTTGGCTCCCCGTCTGGAAATTCTCCGCCAGTAGCAAATAATCAGGTAGTAGCTGTTAATAAGAACACTGCCAAAGCCATAACACTCACAGCCACAGATCCGAATAATGATCCACTGACTTATTCCATAGTAACAGGACCAGAGCATGGTACATTGTCATGGACAGGTACATCTCCTGATTTTACCTATACTCCAGATGTAGGCTATTTGGGCCCTGACAGTTTCACATTTAAAACAAATGACGGTATGATTGATAGCAATATAGCTACAGTAAGTATAACTGTGCAGGATTCAATTTCGTGTACAACTAACCTACC
>JBQGBZ010000001.1:0-1943 GCA_052038215.1 Nitrososphaera sp. | reverse complement strand
TGAATATCTCTATTGTTCTCTGGGAAATCATACTTAAATCCAATCCAGTTGCCTTTGTAAACGTCCATAGACGAGGTTATGACAATAATAACTCCATCTCTCCTTAACACTCGCATCATTTCCAAAAAGATCTTTTCAATCTCTTTTTTAGTAGAAATTTCCAAAAATACAAAACTGGAAAAAACAATATCAAAACGCTCGCTTTCAAAGGGCAATTGCTCGCTTTGGATATTGTAATAACTGGTTGATCTGTCTCTAGATACTGCTTGCTCCAACATGTCTTGACTAATGTCGACACCTACAACATGTAGCCCTAAATTTTTCAAAAAACGCGTCGAGCGACCCGCTCCACATCCATAATCTAACGCCGCTAATCCCTTTGCATGTTTTTGTATCAACTGGGGAATATCCCGAAACGCTAGATAGTTTGTGTCATCAATGCCGAATTCAGCATACTGACTGGCATGCTTGCCATAGTCATGAGTTTTTATTTTGGCTTTTTTCTTATTTTGGGGCATATGACACCAGATTCAAGAAGGATTAACCTTTTTTATTTGCTAAGCACCTAACTAGCTGTTGTACAGTATGCGACTGTACTTTGTCCCTGTGCGGCTGGTTATAAAGCATGTGGCTGTATAACAGACTGTATACCACGCTGGGCGTCTTTTCAGTTGAAGAATATCACAAAACATTCTATACAAGTTGGGTGGAATTGGACATGCCGTTAGAAAATGCGAAGTGGAAGGGCGAGCAAAACGAATTCTTCTAACACTCGGGCGGAGCACGTTTCCGGACAGGCATCTTTAACGCAGTTGATCCTCTTTTATTACTAAAATCCTGTCACTTCCCGCGCTTTCGCGTCGGTCGAAAGACTACCCCCTTTTAAGCTCATGTAACATGCTTACTTATGAAGGAAATTGCCGAAAATAAAGCACGACGCCGGAGAAGAGTACGCGAATCTTTTCCTGCCCCTCTCAACCAGATCCCCCTGAGGCATGTTGATACTGTTCAGTCACTGGACGGTAACCAGAGGGAAATCCTCGCCAGGGCAATTGCCAAAGTAGGTATGGTCTATATAAGAACTTGCCTTGGCATTATCAAAGGCTCGGGTGACTCCATCAAAACTGAGGGCGATCTAATTGCCACACTTCATTTGTCTAAAACCCCAATAGACCCCAATTCACAAGATAACAATATTGATGCTTCGAGTGAAGCTCAAGACGTTGAAGAAATCGACACCGACTACCTGGCGAGCTTGTTGATCAAGTGCTATCCGGACATGCCACAGGCAACTGCTGATGCCCTGGTTGGGTCCGAGGTTATGGCGCCGCCCTTACGAGTCGTATCAACAACCAGGCTCGCGCTGCAGGATGCAAAATCGGATTTTGTGATCACCGTCCTATACACATTATTCGAGGAGAAGCTAGATGAAATAGAACAAGTCATTGCAAACAATCCTGCCTTCGTCAAAGCGATGCAACTCAGTCGTCCCGACTGGAAACCAAATTAATTCTCAAAGGAACTAACAATGAACTTTCAAAAACTCAAAGGCACTGGCATAAACCTCGGTGTCATCATCATCTCGATTGTCGTGTTCTTCGTCGCTCTCTTTGTGGTTATGGGTTTGGCGAACGCACAAAAGCCTGCCACGATGGATATCCTCGCCGCGGCGACAGACTTTAGTGTGGGCCATGTTCTTACTCCCCAAGATTTGGTCGTGAAGACCGTGTTCGTAGATGACAATACATCTCTTTATGTTCGTGCTGATGAAGAGGGAACCGCATCCTTGGTAAATGGGATCGTCGTTGTCCCCATGTTTGTAGGTCAGCCCATCATGCGCACTTCAGTTATAGCTGATGCTGCAGGAAGCAGCCGTCTCTCTGCTGCACTAGCCAATTATCCACAAGGCGGCAGTTTATTCCCCTTACCCTTAGACCTTGCCA